>JAAZNR010000773.1 GCA_012798155.1 Thermogutta sp.
CCTCACCGGACATCGTTGGTCAACAACGGCCGACGCGAATAGCAGCAAAAACGTCAATTCGTGGAGATGCCCGGGGTCGTGGTCGTGCCGGACGGTTTTTCGATGTCCCGGCCGGTAGCTCCTGCCGCCGATCTTGCCGTCACCTCGCATTGCCCGACAAGCCGGCGGTGCCACCCGGCGTTCACGCAGCCTCCACCGCCGGCTTACGCCGGCGGCTCGTGATTGCGTTCTCGCTTGGGTGGCTGGGATCGTAGCGCAGCGCAGCCCCCAGACGCCCGTCTTCGCAGCGCTTCCACCGCCGGCTTACGCCGGCGGCTCGTGATTGTGTTCTCGCTTGGGTGGCTGGGATCGTAGCGCAGCGCAGCCCCCAGACGCCCGTCTTCGCAGCGCAGCCACCGCCGGCTTACGCCGGCGGCTCCAGCTATGAGGTACGATTCCACCCGCCGGCTTGCACAGAGGCCGGGTGGCTGGGGTCGTAGCGTAGCCGAGTCGCCGGAAGGACCGGCGTTGTTCGGCCGGCGTTTCGCGATTAAAATGCAGGGGTCGGCGCTATCAAAGCGATTCCCCCGACGTGTGCCTTCCTTACCGTGAGAAGCCCGCCGATGCTCGTTCGCCTCAAAGTGATTCGCGGCAAGGCCAACCGCGACGTGGTGGACCTCTCCGTCCCCGCCGTGATCGGCCGCAGTCGCGAAGCCGACCTGACCGTCATCCACCCCATGATCAGCCGCCGCCACTGCGAGTTGTTCAAGCGGGATGGACGGATCATGGTCCGCGACCTCGGTTCGCTGAACGGCACGTACCTCGGGTCGTTGCCGATCAAGGAGAGCGAGCTTCACGCGGGCGACACGCTGGCCATCGGTCCGCTGACGTTCCAGGTGGATTTCGTGAGCGGGGTCAAGGGGGATCCCGTCAAAGGGCAGGCCGAACCGTCAGCCGATCCCCAGTCCGATCTGGTCGTGGCGGACTCGGATACGCGGGGATTTCCCCCCCCGGCAGCGGACCGCGACGCGGCCGGCGGCCACAAGCTGGAGACCGAGCCGCGGCCCTTCGAGTCGCCGGAATCGTCCGCGCCTACCGTGCCGGCGGAATCGGAACGGCCGTCCGGGGAGCCGGTCGCCGACACGGACAAGGTGGAGCAGCCGCCGCAAGGGCTGTTCGGCGATCTTCCGCCGCCGGAGTCTTTCTCCCCGCCGCCCGCGGAATCGGAGCATTCCGGGGAAGGGGAGGCGGTCTCCGAGACCCCGGCGCCCGAAGAACAAAAGCCCCGGGATACTCCGCCGGCGCCGCGGGGGGCTGCCTGGGCCGATTCACCCGCCCCCTTTACGCCGATCAAGCGAAGCTCACCGGTGGAACCGTTGGGGAAACCTTCGAGCGGGGAGGGCGAGGTCGGCCGGCCGCGCGCCCCAGGCGGCGACGAATTCGCGCTGCATCTGCCGGATCGAGTGATTTCGGCGGAGGACCTCCCCTCGCATCCCTCGTCCGAATCGTCTCCGATCTCGGAGCAGCCCTCCGCGAGGCCGCGGTCGGCCGGCCGCGGTCAAGGGGGTTGGTGGCCGTTCGGCAGGCGATGAAGCCGCGGTTCTCGGCTCCAGCCGGCGGGACGCTCCGCCCGGCGGCTGCCGCTCATTCCGTCGAGGCCGCGACGAAGGCTTCCGTGCCCGGCAAGAGAAGCTGGACGGGCGGGCGGCACGATTCGCGGTAACGTGCCCGATAGGCCTCGGCCATGTGAATCATGATCTCCACGACCAGCAGGTCCGCCCGCGTGATCACGTGCCGGCTGCTCCGCGACCCCAGGCCGCGGATCAGTTCGGCGGCCACGTGAACGTGAAGCTGCATGACCTCGCGGGGCGAGACGGCGGCGGTCGCCAGGACCTCGGCCAGGGGCCGCAGCTCGGCCGCCAGATTGCCCGTCCCCATGATCACGTACGCCCGCAACAATTCGCGATAGTGGTTGATCAGCGTTTGCGGCAGGTCGGGCGGGGGGGGAATGAGGTCCCCGGTTGCCGCGTCGCCGGGCCGCTCCACCGCGGTTTCGCCGCATGCCAAATCCGGCAGGTCCGCCGAGGGATCGACCGCGTGCAGCCGCTCCAGATCGCCGATCAGCGATTGCTGCTGCCGGAGGAGGCGTTCGGCCTCCTCTTGCTCGCGGCGGAGGCGCTGTTTTTCGGCCTGCAAGAGACGGCGGTTTTGCCGCATCAATTGGCACCGCTGCAGGGCCTTGGCGGCCAGCCAAATCAGGCCCCGCGTGGTCCCCGTGTTGACGCAGATATAGCCGTCGGCGCCGGCCTCGTAGCAGAGGACGGCCATCTCTTGCTCGCTTTGATGACCGAGGACGATGAGCGGTTCGTCGGCCCCCGCCGCCCGACACCCCTCCACCAATTCCAGGGCGTCGAGTTCGCCCGGCTCGTGCGTCACCAAGACGACGTCGAACAGCTCGTCCCGGAGCCGGGCCAGCCCCGCCAGGACCCCCACCGACTCGTGCAGATCGACTTCCACGGCGGCATCGGCGGAAAAGGCGTCGGCCAACCAGCCCCCCGTCCGCTGACGGTCGCAGACGTACAGCACGCGGAGATGGGCGGGCAATCCCTGCCAGAGGGGATCGTATCGCGTCGGATTGAGGCGTTTTCCGCCCTGCGGCATGATGGTTTTCCGGAATGGAGGCGCAACGTGCTACGCTCTCGGCCTACTACGCCTTGAAGGCGGGACTATAGCGAGGTTCGGGAAAGGGGATCAAGAGGAGTTTTTTGGCGCCTTGCCGACCCGCCGCTGCAAGCCGGCGCTTGGGTGCAGCCGCACGATGCAAGCATAAACGGCGGACGTGAGCCGCCGGCGTAAGCCGGCGGTGGAGCGATGCAAACACCGCTATCTGGGGGCTTCGCTTGCGCTCCGACCCCAGCCACCCCGCCGTCATTGCGCCAACATGGGAGCCGCCGGCGTAAGCCGGCGGTGGAAGCGATGCGCAGACGGGCGTCTGGGGGCTTCGCTTGCGCTCCGACACCAGCCACCCGGCCGTCATTGCGCCAACATGGGAGCCGCCGGCGTAAGCCGGCGGTGGAAGCGCCGCGCAGACGGGCGTCTGGGGGCTTCGCTTCGCTCCGACCCCAGCCACCCGGCCGTCATTGCGCCAACATGGGAGCCACCGGCGTAAGCCGGTGGTGGAAGCACCGCGCAGACGGGCGTCTGGGGGCTTCGCTCCGCTCCGACCCCAGCCACCCAACCGGCGGTGGCTTTCGGCGATGGTCGGCATTACAATGAGCCGCCGGGCATTGGAAAGGTTCAACCGCGGAAAGGTTGGACCGCGCCCGCGGCGACGCCGTCGCGCTGCCGCATCCCTCCTGTTTTTGAGCCTTCCGACTGCGAGGTGAACCATGTCGAAGCGAAAGATTCTCGCGCTGCTGATGGCCGTGCTCCTCGGCTGGGCGGCCCGACCGTACGCCTTGGCCCAGGATTTCTTCGTGGCGACCGACGGCAACGACGCCTGGTCGGGCAAATCGGCGGGGCCCAACGCCGACCGCACGGACGGCCCGTTCGCCACGCTAGCCCGGGCGCAGCAGGCGGCGCGGGAACTGAAAAAGCGGCAGCCCGACGCCGCCGTCACCGTCGCCGTCCGCGGCGGATTCTACCCCTTGAGCGA
>JAAZNR010000774.1 GCA_012798155.1 Thermogutta sp.
CGGGGCGGAAATCTAGCGGCCGGCGGGAAAAGGGCTTAAGCTGATAAGGCGAAATCCTTGGACGGCGAAGCACTCTTCGCGGTATCCGGCCGGCCGTGTGACTCCTTTCTGGAGGGTTCCGCTTTGACGAATCGGAAAAAGCGATGGCACCCCGCTCAGGAGAGCGATGAATTAGTCTTTGCGGTGTGTGACAGGTTTCTCGCCTATCTAGGGAAGCAGTATGCCTCGGAAGACGAAGAGAAACGCGAGAACCGCCAGCGTGGAGCGGCCTCCGCGGTCGCCGAGTGGGTGAAACGTACTTATGGCCGGGACGACCTGACGCGGGAGAGGATCTATCCTCTCTTCTGGGAAGCCATGCGCAGGCAGTATCTCTTGCTGCGTCCGCCGCGAGATCGGCTTCTCAGCCGGAAGATCGTGGAGCGGTTCGCTTTGCAGGGCCGTCGAGCCGAGGAAGACGCCGTGCAAGTGGTCAACGTCCGCGGTGCGGACGCTCCCTATCATGTCAGTTCCGCGGCGGCCGACGTGATCTACGACTTGGTACACCGTTTGAAGGGAAGGCGTGAAAAGGTCCATATCGCGTTGGGAGCCGGTTTTTCGTCCATGATGGTGGCCCGGCGTCTAGCGCAGCGCGTGTATTCGGACCTAGAATGTCCGCCTTTGGTGCTGCACGCCCTGTCGTCGGGCGGCTTTCTCGCGGACCAACCGTACAAGGCTCCCGTCACCTATTTCGGCTACTTCACGGAAGTCTTGCCCAAGGTGGAATATGTGGGGCTGTTCTCGGAGACCTTGGTCTCATCGCAGGAATTCGATCGTGTCCGGTCGAATCCCAGCGTTCACCGGTCCTTTGCGATGGCCGACGAGGTGGACATCGTGATGACGTCCTTCGCGGCCGCGAATGACCCGCATGGAATGCTCGGCCAATTCTTGCACGCGCTTTTGGAGGACGGCGCGGTAACGCAGCAGGACATCGATCGAATGAAGAGGGCCGGCTGGGTGGGAGACGTGCAGTTTCGTCCCTATTCCGCCCGGTCGGCGATCTTCGACGAATGTCCGGTCCGGGTGGTGACTCTGTTCGAAATCGCCGATTTGGTCCGGTTGGCTGACACGCCGGATAAGTATGTGGTCTTGATCGCCGGTCCGTGCAGCGAGTGTGGAATGCTGAAGACCGAAGCACTCTTGCCGCTGATGCAGAACCCCGACCTCAGGTTGTGGACGCATTTGGTGACCGATCTAGGAACGGCGTATGCGCTGCTTTCAGGCAATGGCCGGGCTTGAAAACGTCCGGCGGCGCGATTTAACGTCCGGCGGCGCGATTCGCGGACAAAACCGCGTTACTCCTCCGTAAGCAGCGAGAGGAGTTCTCGGAATTGCCGGATTCTAACGGTACCGTCATTTTCGGCCGTGGGCGGGCAAGCCAGGGCGTCCTTGAAGCGACGCACCGCGGCTCCCAATACGGTGTCGGGAATGGCGCCCGGCAATCGCGATCGCAACGTCGCCCATTGCGCCTGGAAGCGGGCGAAGGACTCCGGCCCCTCTTGCCACGCGAGAAAGGCGTGTTCCGCGGCGATGCTCCAAAGACGCAGGGCGGCGGGATCGGAAGCAGCTCCGCCGGAATCCTCCGAGGCCGAGGATCGATTCGCGGGATTGAGCGGGTCGCCGCCGAGGGGATATCCGTGCGTCTTTCCGGTTTCCGAGGAAGACGGCGATGGCACGGCCGGAGCAAGCTCGCTCGGTTCCTCATCCGGTGAAGGGACCGCAGGCTGCGGAGCGGCATCCGGAGTCAGGTGCCGGGCGGCCGTGACTTCGAGTCGATCCGCGGTATGCTTGATCTTTGGAACGCCCGAGGAATACACGATTTCTTCGAGGCACAGCCGCCCCAGGGCTTGCAAGCCCGATGAATCGTCGCATTTCGGCAAGTCCTCTCGCCGGAAGAGGGCTTTCAACAGGTGCCAGCGGGAACCGCCGAGGACGTACGCGATGAATTTCGTCCAAGGATGCGCTCCGGCCGGCAGTTCCGCGGGCGAGCGCGAGAAGTCCACGACCGTTGCCCCTCTTTCGCGTTTGATGCGCTCCAGCTCGATCGGCGGTCCGTGGAACGGCTGGATGCGAAACGGCCGTTGCGCGGAGGGGATCAGACCGGTGGTGAACGAGATGCCGGACCGAAACGAGACGGGCAGCAGGCTCAGGATGCCCGCGATGATGCGCTGGTAACGCTCGCAACCTGCGAGGATGACGGGGCCGTTGTGGGCGAGCAATTGCTCGAGGACTTGCAAGAGAAACCGGGGTCCGACCAGGGCTGCCGCGTATTCGATACCTGCCACATCCACCGGCGAAGCCTTTCCAAGCAGACGGATGGCGGGGAGCACGGGCGGCAGGGAATCGTGGACGTTCAAGCAGCCGCCGGCAACGGCCGCCGTCAAGATGGCGAACGGGTTGGCCGCGAATCGGCAAAAAATGGGTTCGTCCAGCACCACGAACTGCGTGTACCAGCGTATGGCGCCGCGGCGGCTGTATTCGGCTCCGTGAGCAAAGGTACGGGCGACCGCCGCTCGACCGGATGGCAGCCGGAAGCTGCTGACGATGGCGGTCCGGCGCAAGGGGTCCGGGACGGAATCGTGAGACGGTCCCCAGCGGGTCAGGGCACGCCGTTCCTCGTCGGTCAAGTCCGCGCTGGCGGCGGCCAGGTGATAGCCCTGGGCGTGCGTCGAGGCTTGCGAGGTGAAGACGGCTTGATCCACCCAGTCCATCGTCTTTTGCGGCGCAACTCAGCAGAGGATACGTGCGGCGATCGGTAACGGCGTCAGATACGCATGCGTTCCAGCAACCACAGAAAAGGTTCGACGATTCCGTGCGGTTCGATTCTCAAGGGGACGTGCTCTCGGATTCCGTCGGCGGTGACACGCCAAGCGCAAGCCCCCGCCACGGTCGAGGCGAAGATTCCCCTCAGTGGGAACCGCTCATGAATCAAGCGGAAAAGCCCTCCGGCGTGGGTTGCGGCGAACTCTTCCGGGTTTTCCAGGCATTCCTCGCACTGATCGGCTTTGGTAAAGACCAACGCGAGCGGTTTGCGGTTCCATCCGTGTTGGGGATCGCCCGCCGATTCGCTCAAACAACTCGCCAATTTCATGGCGAAGAATTCATCTTGCCGATTGCCGTTGCGGAGGCGAACCGAGTCCACCAAGAGCATGGCGGAGGAGCACCGCTTGAGCAGGGAACGAATGATGTGGTACGTGTTGGGGTGTTCGGCCTCTTGGAGTATGGCCTCGCCGGCCATGTCGGGCAGGATCAAGTCGGCGGCGACGCGGCGCCTCCGGCGGCGCAGTTGGCAGTGGACCCAGTGCCAACGATCCGGTTCGTTGGGGGTCTTGCCGGGAAAACGTCCCTTGGCCAAGGCGGCCACGGTGGTCTGTTGCACGGCGATGGAAAAAGCGCCTCGCGCCAAGAGTTGAACCCGCTGCGGTTGGCGCGAAAGCATGTCGATCAACATGCCCAGATAGACCGTTTTCCCCACTCCGCTGGGTCCCAAGACCAAAACGATCCGGGGTTCTACTTTGTTCTCCGGCAGTTGATGGGCCAGTGCCATCGGCGCGCTGCAAAGGCGGCAATACTCCGCGTCGAAGTGGTTCTGTTCGCCGCAGACGTAACAGGCGACGGGTACCGCGTACTCGGCCAAACGGTACGACTCCAGGGGCAAGACCGCGCTTTTGATCATCGTACTTCCTCCGAGCAGGCGGCCGCCCGGTCTTCCCGCGGTGCGCAAGGAATCTCTTCCGGGCAATAGCGGAGCGTAATGTCCGCGACGCCCAGCGCGCAACGAAAACCGATGTTCCGCTTTCGGGCCAAGGGATTCTCTCCGCCGGCGAATCCGCTGGAGGCCTGGTGATCGAAATAGGTGTCGAACGCGCCCCCTCGAATGCTCTTCATCGGGCCAGGCAGGACGATACGGGCGTCGTCTTCTTCCCACGGTTGGTAGTCGCTGTGCGTCCACTCCCAAACATTGCCGATCAACTGGTAGATTCCGTTGACGGCCGCGCCGCCGGGGCAGTCGGTTACGGGCACCGTGCCGGACCGC
>JAAZNR010000096.1 GCA_012798155.1 Thermogutta sp.
GAATCAGGGCGGCCAAATCGTACTCACCACTTACGGCCGCAGCACCGGCTTCTGCATCGACCCGATCGAGAAAAAGCCCCTCAATCACTTTTATCCGGGAACGGCGGTGCTCTCGTTCGGTACGGCGGGCTGCAACCTGGGCTGCAAGTTCTGCCAGAACTGGTCGATTTCCAAGTCCCGAGAAGTGCGGCGCTTGAGCGAACGGGCGTCCCCCGAGGCGATTGCCCGTGCCGCTCAAGCCCTCGGTTGCCGCAGCGTCGCCTACACCTACAACGACCCCATCATCTTCGCGGAATACGCGATCGACACGGCCAAGGCCTGCCGGGAAGCGGGGGTACGGAACGTGGCGGTCACCTCCGGATATATCAGCGAGGTCGCGCGGCCCGCCTTTTTCCGCTACATGGATGCCGCCAACGTCGATCTCAAGGGTTTTACCGAGGATTTCTACTGGGACCTGTGCAGCGGGCACTTGCAGCCCGTGCTCGATACCCTCCGCTACCTCGTCCGCGAGACCGAGGTCTGGCTGGAGATTACCACACTGCTGATCCCCGGGGCGAACGATTCGGGCGACGAACTCAAGAGGATGTGCGACTGGATCGCGCGGGAATTGGGCACGACCGTGCCGCTCCATTTCACGGCCTTTCATCCCGACTTTCGCCTGCGAGATCGCGGCCCCACGCCCATCGAGACCTTGAACGCGGCCTACGATATCGCGTGCAAGGCCGGGCTGAAGTATGTTTACACGGGCAACTGTTACGACCCGTTGCGGCAAAGCACTTATTGTCCGGCTTGCGGCCGCTGCGTCATCGAGCGAGAAGGGTACACGATCGGCCGATACTTCCTGAAAGGCAACCTCTGCGCGCACTGCGGCGCGGAAGTTCACGGGCGATTCGACCCGGCCGGCCGACCCGGCGATTGGGGCAATCGCAGGCAACCGGTTTCGATCGCCTTGTTCGAGCGGGCGTAAGCGCGGCGGCCCGGCGGAATCCCTCTTCTCCAACCAGCAAGGACGTTTGCCATGAACTTCGAAACCAAATCCGGCCTGAGCGGAGACACGGAAAACGGCGGCGAGAGAGTGGTGCCGAATCCGCCCGAACTCTCGCCTACGCAACGGGAGGCGGTGTTGCGGGCAGCCGCCCGATGGGTCGCGGAATTCGTCACCGGTCAACCCGCAACCCAACCCGCGAACCAACCCGCGACTTTGCCCGACGAAATCGCCAATCTCCCGGTTTGGGGCGTCTTCGTCAGTCTCAAACGCCAGGACAAGCTCCGCGCCTGCTGCGGCCGATTGGGGGAAGGCATCCCGATAGCCACAGCCTTGCGTTCCGCCGCCGAACTCGCGGCCAAACACGATCTGCGCTTCCCGCCCATCCAACCCGCCGAGCTGCGCGACCTCACGATCGAGGTCTGGCTGCTGTGGGGGTTGGAGACGATCCGCGAAAGGGGGGAAGATCGGGTGCGGGCGGTCGAAATCGGGCGCCACGGCCTGATGATTTCACGCGGGCGGGCCTCCGGACTCTTGCTGCCCGGCGTGGCCACGGAACACCATTTCGATGCCCGCACCTTTTTGGAGCAGGTCTGCGTCAAGGCCGGACTGCCGCGAAACGCCTGGCTGGATGACGACGTCGACCTGAAACGATTCGAAGGCTATTCCTTCACCGCAAGGCTCGGGGACTTTTTGGAAAGCGACTCCGGCAAGGCCGAGACGCCGTCTCCGCCGGGGCCGGGACGCGGCGACGTGGATCGCTTGGCCGCCCTGGCACGGAACAATCTGGCGGCCTTGGCCTTCGGGGCGGTGCCCACCTGGTATGCGCCCCATCTTTACGACGGCCAGGTGCAAGGCGTGGTCCTCACGATCAAGACCGCCGATCAAGGGGAGCGCGTGCTGGAGGCCGGCCGCGTTCTGCCCACCGCGGAACTCCCGCTGCAAGCCTCGCTGGCCGACTTGGTGCGAACCGCCCTCTCCGGACTTCAGTCCGTACGTGAGGACCCGCAGTCCTTGGCCGCGCTCCGCGTGGGTTTGACGATCCTCCGCAACCCTCGCCTGCTGGGCACGGGTTCGGGCTGCGATCTTGCGGATTTCGACCCGCAAGCCCACGCCCTGTGCGCCGCGTGGGAGGACCGCTGGGCCTTGGTTTACGATCCCGCGGCGAGCAAGGAGGAGGTCTTGCGCCGGGTTTTGGCGCGGCTTCGATGCGCGGCCATGGAGGACGCGGAGGTCTGGAGGCTGGATTGCCTGGGCACCGAGCCGATGATCGAGTTGGGAAATGTCCGATCGCCGTCGGCCGGGGCCTCCGTGCGGCGGCCCGCCGTGGCCGGACGATTCTATCCCGCCGATTTGAACCAACTCAACGCCATGCTCGATTCCATGCTGCCGCGGGAACGCGGCAACGAGACTTGGGCCGGGGCGCTGGTGCCTCACGCCGGCTGGATATACTCCGGCAAGCTGGCCGCCCAGGTCTTCGCCCGAATCAAAATCCCGCCCAAAGTGCTGATCTTCGGACCGAAGCACGTGCCGCACGGCGCCGATTGGGCGGTGGCGCCGCATCGCACGTGGGCCTTGCCGGGACTGAGCCTGCATTCCGATCCCGACTTGGCGCGGCGGATCGCGGAAAGCGTCCCGCCTTTTGAAGCCGACGCCGCGGCCCACGCGGCCGAGCACTGCATCGAGGTCCAGCTCCCCATCCTGGCGCGGCTCGCGCCCGCCTCCCAAGTGGTGGGGCTTGTGATGCACGAAGGCGACTACGACATGCTGTGCCGGGC
>JAAZNR010000775.1 GCA_012798155.1 Thermogutta sp.
CCCGGCAGCGGCACCCGTGCGTCTGGGGGCGTCGCTTCGCTCCGACCCCAGCCACCCGGCCGGCAGTGGCACCCCCGCGACCGCAGCCACCCCGATATTTCCCCAGCCACCCGGCGTCTGTGCAACCCGGCGGGGGGAATCGCACGGAAACTCGAGCCACCAGCGTAAGCTGGTGGTGTTATAGCGCAATCCAACGTGAGCCACCGGCGTAAGCCGGTGGTGAATCCTGGGTAGCGCCGAAACACCGCCGGCTGACACCGGCGGCTCCGACGTTTTGCCGCCGCGGGCTCACGCCGGCAGTGGCACCCATGCGTCTGGGGGCTACGCTTCGCTCCGACCCCAGCCACCCGGCCGGCGGTGGCACCGACGCGACCGCAGCCACCCCGATATTTCCCCAGGCACGCACCGCTAGCTCACGCTAGCGGCTCGCGGCGGCGCGTTGTGCCTTACGTGTCCGCAATACACAAGATTCCCGAGTCGCCGCAAATTGCCCACTCTCTCGCGGAGTTTACGCATCTTCGTCGAGTTTTCCGCCGCTTGCGAAATTCCGTGAAATCGAATTGGACTCGGGCCGATTTTTGTGTAGAATTGAGCGACGGGCCCCACACAACCCAGCCTCGGTAAAAGAGGCACGCGGGTGAGAAAGCATTACCTATCCCGCCTTAAATCGCATCTGGGGCGCGGCCGTTCCTAGCGGACTCAGCAAGTGGTGCGTGGCGTCGGGCGAATCAGTAGCCGTTCCGTGGAGAGGCAGCGTTGCCCCTCTTGTCCGAGGGCGATTGTACCGGTTTAGCCGTGCGGCTTTCCCGCCGTTTGCGGGGAAGGGTCTCGTATGAGCACCGGTGTCTTTCGAAGTTTGCACGGAAGCCC
Source organism: Thermogutta sp. (assembly GCA_012798155.1). Lineage (GTDB taxonomy): Bacteria > Planctomycetota > Planctomycetia > Pirellulales > Thermoguttaceae > Thermogutta. The sequence goes on from JAAZNR010000775.1 coordinate 871, forward strand.
CGGGGGGCAATATCAGGTCTTCGCTCCGCGCCCTCGCTTGATGGGTTTCCGCGAGGTTCTCCGCCCGATTTCACGATTGCTCGCTCGATGTCTCGGTTCGTCGCTTTTTTGAGGGATCAAGGGTATCGGGCCGTGGTATCGTGGAAACTCGCGGCGGCTGATCGGCGTGCCGGATAGAGGGTTGGCCTGGCGAAGTCGTTGCATAGAGGAGACAAGGCTTTGTACGAATCCGATGCTTTGTACGACGATCTGGATTTGCGACCGGGCGATGAGGATGAGGACGAGCTCCAGGGTCGAACCCTGCTGGAGGTGAGCGATGAAATTCTCGAGGAAGACGGCGTCGATGATCTGGACGTCGCCGACGAGTTGAGCGAAGAGGCCTACCGCGAGGCCGAGGACGAGGACGAAATCGCCGTGACCGGCGACGAGGAGGAGTCCTGGTCCGACGATCCCGTGCGGATGTATTTGACGCAGATGGGCGAGATTCCCCTGCTCGCGCGGCAGCAGGAGATCGCCCTGGCCAAGACGATCGAGGTGACCCGCGCCAAGTTCCGCCGCAAGCTGCTGGAGTGCGATTACGTCATGCAGCAGGCGGTCCGCACGCTCACCCGCGTGGACGAGGGGAAGCTCCCCTTCGATCGCACGGTTCAGGTCTCCGTGAGCGACCACCTGGAGAAGAATCAGATCCTCGGCCGGCTGCCGCACAATCTGAAGACCTTGCAGGTGATCGTGAAGCGGAATCGGCGGGACTACTGGGTCGCCCTGAGCAAGTCCCGGCCCATGGAACAACGCAAGGCCGCCTGGAAGCGGCTGGGGCGTTCCCGCCGCCGGGCCGTCCGCTTGGCGGAAGAGCTGGGACTGCGAACCCAACGCCTGGAGCCGATGATTCGCGTGCTGGAGGAGTTCAGCGGCCGGGTGGACGAGCTGAAGGCCCGCATCGAGGAGCACGCCCGATCGGGCCGGCCCGCCGCCGAACGCCAACCCTGGATCAAGGAGTGCCGCGACATCTTGCGATTGACGCAAGAGACGCCCTCCAGCCTGCGGAATCGCGTGCGGTACATCAGGCGGGTTTACGAGGAATATCAGTCCGCCAAACGGGCGCTGTCGGAGGGCAATCTCCGCTTGGTCGTCTCCATCGCCAAGAAATATCGCAACCGCGGGTTGAGCTTCTTGGATTTGATCCAGGAGGGAAACGCGGGTTTGATGCGGGCGGTCGATAAGTTCGAGTATCGCCGCGGGTTCAAGTTCTGCACCTACGCCACCTGGTGGATTCGGCAGGCCATTACCCGCGCCGTGGCCGACCAAAGCCGCACCATCCGCATCCCGGTCCACATGTCCGAGACCATGACGCGGGTACGGAACGCCTCGCGGCAGTTGTTCCAGGAGTTGGGACACGAGCCGAGCTTGGAGGAGACGGCCGCCGCGGTCGAGACCTCGGCCGACGACGCCCAACGCGTGCTGACCATGAACCGCTATCCCATCAGCCTGGATCGCCCGGTGGGAAATAGCGAGGACAGCCACTTCGGCGACCTGCTGCCCGATCGCGGGACGGAAAGCCCGGCCATCGGCGCCGCCAACGAGATGCTCCGCGAGAAGCTCAACAAGGTCCTCAAGACCTTGAGCTACCGCGAACGCGAGATCATCAAGCTGCGCTACGGTCTGGGCGACGGCTATTGCTACACCCTGGAAGAGGTCGGGCACATCTTCAAGGTGACCCGCGAACGCATCCGCCAGATCGAGGCCAAGGCCGTCCGCAAGCTCCAGCAACCCTGCCGTAGCCAGGACCTGGTCGGCTTCCTCGATTGATGGTCGGTTTCCTCGATGGACGCGGCCCGGCCGGCGGCGTCATGACACAACGAACGTGCGAGCCGCCGGCGTAAGCCGGTGGTGGAAGCGGCGCGAAGACGGGGCGACTGGGGGCTGCGCTCCGCTTCGACCCCAGCCACCCGGACGCGCTATTATCACGAGCCGTCGGCAACGTTATTGGATGCCTGCCAGGGCCGCCTCCAACTGAGCGACCGGGAAATAGCCGGCGCCTCTGCCGAGAATCAGTCCGGCGGGAGGAGATTCCCACGGTCCCAGCACCATGTCGGCCTGCCGTAGCAGGCGCGGATGAGGCAGGCCGGCTTCCGCGATGAGCAGCACGCGGCAATCGGCCCGCCCGCGGAAGGCCTTCACCCGGGGCCAAAGGGCGATCTCGACCTCGGGGTGGGGCGAATCGGTCGGCGGCGGCTCGGCCACGGCCGCGGCGGCGTCCCGCGGCTGTTC
>JAAZNR010000776.1 GCA_012798155.1 Thermogutta sp.
CTTGAGGTCGGCCTCTTCCTCCGCCGTCAATTCGCGATACTTGACGACCTTGCGGTTGGAATCGCCCAGGAAGAGGTCGGGCCAGTGATCGCCGTTCCAATCCACGACCGCCGGGCGGGACGACCATCCGGGGACGGGCGCCCAAAGCGGCGCGCCGGGCCGTTGCGGCGTTCCGGCCGGGTTTTCCTGGCAGCACGGCTCGATCAAGGTCAAGGGCGGGGCCCAACTCGGACGCCCCTCGGACTTCAGACCGCGGCACCAATAGACGGCCCCGCTGTGGCTTCCCAAGATGAGGTCCGGGCGGGAATCGCAATCCCAATCGGCGGCCGCCGCCGCGGCGTCGCGATCGACCATCAAGTCCAATCCGCCGATGGAGACGGCCTGAGGCTCCTCGAAGGCCTCTTCGGCCCCGGTGCCGCCGTTCCAGGCAATCCAAACCTGGCCGGCTTCGTCGCCCAACAAGAGGTCCGCGTCGCCGTCCTGGTCCAAATCGGCGCCCCAAGCCGAAACGGCGTAGGCCAGCCGTAACGGCTCGCCTTTGGCGCCCGACAAGGCCCGCGGGGCTGCCCATTCGCCCGCCTTCGGGGATGCCGCCAGCCAAACCTCTCCGCGGCCCGTGAGGAGCAGAATGTCGGTGGTTCCGTTTCCATCCCAGTCGAGAAACTGCGAGACGGTGACGCCTTGAGGTTGAAGGTCCGCCCAGAGGCGACACGCATCGAGGGGTATCCCCGCCGCGGCCGTAAACCCCTCGGCCGTCTTTTGGACGAGAAAGATGTCGGCGCAACCGGCCTTGACTCCGGCGGCCACGAGATCGTGGACTCCGTCGCCGTTCCAATCCACGATGTGGGGTTGCAGGCCCTCGGTCGACACGGCGACGGGCGATCCCGCAGCGAAGACCTGCATGGGCGATTGCAGGCCGGGATCGTAATCGAAATCGGGAGATTCTCCCCGAAGGCCGGCCGCCGGCGTCGCTTCCGCCGCCCGTTGCAGCACTTCCGCCGCGTCCGGAGCCACATGGAGCGAGGTCTTTTCGTCGAGCGGGATGTCCGCCGGCAAGCCCTGCGGCGACCGTCCCGAGAGCGAGGCGTACAAGAGGCAGGCCGTCAAGTAGTCGGTCAACAGCGTGGCGCGGTCGAACGAGAGATCGGACTGCCAAGGGCGTCCCGCTGCCTGCGATTGGGCCTGCTTCAGCGCGCTGACGAGGGGAAGGTAGATGGTCGGCGTCCCCCGGGCGGCGGCTTCCACCGCCAAGCGTCGCTCCCGATAGAGGGCATCGTTGAGTAGAGGGGACGGCAAAAGCACGTATCGCACGGGCAGCCACTCACTCAAAGTCGCCAGGTCGTTCGCGGTTTGATCCGGCAACCGTTGCACGACCGGACGCAGCGGGTGATCGAAGACGACGAGGGCGTCTTGCGGGCCGACGTCTTCCGGCTTGACCGCCTCCGCCGCTTCCAGCAGCGGTTTCCCTTTGAGGGGAATTTCCCGCAGCTCCGCCGCCTCGCCGCGAGCCGCGAAAAAGCTTTGCAAAATCTTGGTCACGCTTCCGGCGGAAAAGGCGTTGTCACCGAGCAAGAACACACGGCGGGAAGCGGATGCCGCCGGATCTCCCTTGGGAGCGGCAGTCTCGCTCCCGGCGACGGCGGCCGCCGGGCCTTGCATCGCCTGCGCGGAACGTTTCCAGCCGACAACCAGCGACAACGCACATACCAGGACGCAACCGAGAACCCGCCGCAGGCCGCGCTGGGAGGCATCCGGCGTCCGGGAAACGGCGACGCATTGGCACGCTTTCAGTCCGATGGAACCTCCGCCCAGACGCATGCTGTTTCCTGTGTCCGAAATCGCAAAAGGACGAGCGCGAACGAAGCCGATCACCGAAGCAAGCCACCCTTGAGGTTTCTTGCTCGCCCCCAACGTCATTGGTTCCATGTTTGACAGCCGCGGCGAGGATGTCAAGCAAGGCATACGGAGGCGGGAGGTATTTCAGCAATCGGTACGGAGGCGGCAAGTATGTCGGCAGGTATGTCGGCAGGTGTGCGGACGGCGAGCGACCGCGGCGGTTGCCGCCGGGGCGCCGGTCCCGGCCGGCGGAGGTGCCGTCGCCGCTGCGCAAGGCCTGTGATTGGCCCTGCCGTCGATCTACTCCGCCTTCAATCCGTTGTGCTTTCAACCGGTTGTGCTTTCGATCGGCTGTGCCTGCCATCGGCTCCGCCGTCGATCGACTGTGCCGTCGATCGATTGTGCCTGCCATCGGCCCCGTCTGCGATCGGCTCCGGCTTCAATGGGTCTCCCGGCGATGCGGCGGTGCGGCCGGGATGCGTCCCACGCCGGCGGCCACGGCGGGCAAGGTGGTCGCGGCCGAGTCGGGCTGCAAGTTGAAAATGGTGAAACCGTCCGCCCC
>JAAZNR010000097.1 GCA_012798155.1 Thermogutta sp.
AGTCGGGGCTATCAATTCTTCTTTCTCCGCGCCCTGTCCGCTCTCTGCGTTTCAACTGGACTTTTGCAAATTGTGGTGACAAGTTCTCGTCCGGCTTGGAAGAGGGTTATGGTGAGGGCAATTAGCCGCGAAAACGGCTTGCCGTGATTGCCCAACTTCACCAAGCCCTCACCCGCTGTCCCTCTCCCAGAGGGAGAGGGGAGCAGTTTGCAAAAGTCCAGTTTCAAAATCCGTGCCGTTTGGACCTTTGCGTTTCAAAGCCGGATCGGGCAAGGGCGCGAACGGCTGCAAAGCGGAAAACCTCCGCCGAAGACCGGCCGACGCAGCCGGATTCGACGGAGGTCCGCGCCTGTCGCCAAGGCAACCCGATGTTCGCCGGAGATACCTTGCGGCGTCCCCGGCGTGCGAAGAAGAGGATGCCTGATCGCGTTGATATTACAAGACTACTTGACGAGCATCAGAGGCCGATGGTCCGCGATCTCGCGGAATTTCTGGACCAACTCCGGCTCGTAGTTCACGATGTATTCCCCGCCGCTGACGATGAAGTATTTCCCCTTCGTCATCTCAGCCATTTGGACGAGCAGATCGGCATCCGCCTCCATGCCCACGCCGATCGTAAAAACCGGCAGTCGGTTTTCCGCGGCTCGCTGGGCTTGCTGGAGGGCGAAAGTTCGGGCCTGCGACGTGTTGCCCGGCCGGTTTGCCACCCCGTCCGTCATCAGCACGATCATCTTGAACGCGCCTTGGCGGCCGTTGGCCAGCAGCTCGTCGATACCGTTTTGAAGTCCCGCGCCGATATTGGTGTAGTTATCGTAATGTCCGGCCTGCCGCTGCCGGACGGTCCCCAGCACGTCCGAAAAATTGTCCGTGAGATGGTGTTCCACCAAGGCCGTTTGGTTCGGCGAATTGTAGACCACGAGAGAGATCCGGTCGTTCGTGGGGACCTCTTGGATATAATCGAAGAACATCCGCGTGGCGTCTTTGATCTGCTGCACCGGCTGCTCGCTGACCATCCACAGGCCGGGGGTCTCCTGATATCGCGGTTTCTGTTCGAGCCAGTAATTGATCAGGGTGAGGAAACCGTACTTTTTCCGATAACCCGCTCTGTTTACATAGCTACTGCTTTTGACGTAGGAGATGTAAGCGTCCCAGCTTCCGGAGGGATAAGGGTAGGGCACGTTGGTGAGGCCGAAATAGGCTTTGATGTTGGCGGGCGTGTCCTCGAATCTTTCGCCGTAGCCGGGGCCCTCGCCGCTGTCGTTGCAGCCCGACTTGACCCAGCACCGATCGATGCGTTTATTCGCGTTGCCGCCGCTACCTTTGAACGTGCCCGTTTGGCCGCTGAGGCCGTCGAACTTCTGCTTGGTTCCGTCCGAGAACTGCAAAACCACGTTCGACAGGTCTTTCGTCGAGGTCACGTAAACGTCGTTTCCGCGGAAAGTGACGACGATCTGCGGCTGGCAAGCCTTCGTGGGGGCCGTGCCGGTCTGCGTGTAGTATTCCGGCGTGAACTGGAGCGAGCCGTAGTGAGGCGATCCCAGCTCTTGGTAGATTTGCAGCAGATTGGCTTCCACCATGCTCCGCGTGCCTTCGCCGAATTCGGTGATCCGGCGTAGCTCGCTGTCATCGTTCATGGAGGCGGAATAGTCGAGCACCAGCACGATATCGCGCGGCTGGTACTTGGCGATCGATTCCGCCTCTAGATTGAAGGAATCGTGGCCGAAGACGCGGCCGAAGAAAAACGGCGCGTTATTGTGCTTCGCGACGACACGAATCGCCGAGGGCGCAAGGGCCGAGGCCGAGAAGGTGCGACTGTCCGCGTTCCATTCGCCGAACTGCACCTCGAAGGTGTCCGAATTCTCCGCCCGCAATTCGGCCAAACGGTCCTTCCAGTCGCTTTCCGCTAAAATGTTACGGCTTGCCACGGGGTTTCGGGCCAGGAACTCGAAGGCACGGAGTTCCGCCGCCTGCGGGCCGTCGATGAGAGCACCGGCCCCCGCCAAGGCCGCCGCGTCCGTCGCCCGTTTCAACTCGGCGCGGACCGTCATCATGTAGCCCAGGTCCACGCTGAAGGCGAGCAGCCCGATCAAGAAGACCATGAACAGGGCTGTCAGAACAAGGATCGCGCCGCGACGCCCCTTGTCCCCGTTGCCGCCCCGCCGGGGCGACGCAAGCACGTGGGTGCGACTTGCCATACCAGGCTCCCTCAAGCAGACGAGACAGGCGAACCGACCGGGACGAGACAGGCGCGAAAAGCTGTTTGCTCAATATGAAAGCTAGCTTATCTTTCGCGGTTGGCAAATTTCGCGCGATCGGATTCTTTCGGCGTAGCCGTTCACGCGCCTGCGTGGCCTCTCATCGGAACGCGGAGGCGCAGAGCCTGTTTTTGAAACGCAGAGGGCGCAGAGGACGCGGAGAAGGCGGAAGGAGAACGAACAATGGGTAGCCCGAACTCTGCGTTCTCTGCGCTCTCCCCGTTTCCCTCCTTCCATTTCCCTAGGCCGTTCCCGGGCCGGCGGGAGGCCCGTCTTTTGCGCCCTTGCAAGCCGAAAAAGCTACCCAACCCATTCCCGCCCGAAGGCGGCAGTCCCATCTTTGCAGGCTTCCCCGCAAGCACGGGGACGGTCCCCGTGAACTGTTACCTTTCGGCCTTGCCGCGGATTCGCGGCATTCCACAGCCGAAGACTCCCAACCGTGATCCGCCGGAGCGGCCCTCATCGCAGCAGCTTGCGAATGACCATCGGCAGGATGCCGCCGTGGCGATAGTATTCCACCTCGACCGGGGTGTCGATTCGCACCTGCACGGGAAACCGCTTCGCCCCATGCTTCTCGGACACGGCCTCGACCGTGATTTCACAGCGTGGGCGGAGTTCATCCGCCGATAGCGGGATGTGAAACGTTTCGTCGCCTTGCAGTCCCAGAGACTGCCACGAGGCGCCGTCCGCGAATTGCAGCGGCAGAACACCCATGCCGACGAGGTTGCTGCGGTGAATGCGTTCGAAGCTCCGCGCCAAAACCGCCCGGATACCCAGCATCGCGGTACCCTTGGCGGCCCAATCCCGGCTGCTGCCGGTGCCGTACTCGGCTCCCGCCAGAACGACCGTGGGAATCCCCTGCTCCTGATAACGGACGGCTGCGTCATACACCGAGAGGATTTCGCCCGTCGGAAAGTATTTCGTCACGCCGCCCTCCGTGCCGGGAACCAACAGGTTGCGGATGCGGATGTTGGCGAACGTTCCCCGCACCATGACCTGGTCGTTTCCCCGCCGGGCACCGTAACTGTTGAATTCCTCGGGCGGGACCCCGCGGCTCATGAGATAGCGGCCGGCCGGGCTGTCTTTGGCGATGTTTCCCGCCGGCGAAATGTGGTCCGTCGTGACGGAATCGCCCAAGGCCAGCAAGACCCGGGCAGCGCGGATCGGCTGGGGCGGCCGCGGCTCCAACGTGAGATTCGTGAAGAACGGCGGCTCGTGGATGTAGGTGCTTTCCTCGGACCAATCGAACAGCTCGCTCTTTTTCAAAGGCAGCGCGTTCCACATCGGGTTGCCGGAAAAGACCTCGGCGTAACAGCGGCGGAAGACCTCGGGCAACATCGCGTCGCGGAGCACGGCGGCCGTCTCTTCTTCGCTGGGCCAAACCTCCCGCAGAAGCACGTCGCGCCCCGCGGCATCCTTTCCCAACGGTTCCCGCGTCAGGTCGATATCCACGGTGCCGGCCAGGGCGAATGCCACGACCAGCGGCGGCGAGGCCA
>JAAZNR010000777.1 GCA_012798155.1 Thermogutta sp.
CGGCCGGTCACCGCATCACGGTACCAAACGATTACGCGGGCCGTGAGATGCCGTGTCCGGTCTGCGGGCTGCCGTTCATTATACCGGAGGAGGCGCCGCCGGCGGGCGGGGGCGGTCGGGGGAAACCGTCACCGGATGACGCGGGCGGCTCGGAAAATGCGACGCCGGCGCACGCCGAGGTTTCGGAAAACGCACCGTCGGCCGGCGGGTCGGAGAGACCGTTAACGGCTTACGCCGGCGGCTCGGAAAGGTTGGCTCCGGCTCACGCCGGGGGCGTGCGGCGGGAGGGCGGCGAGACGGCGGGGCTTGCGGATGCCGGGGGAGGCGGCGGGGCGTATCGCGCGAGTCACGGGGATTTAGTCAGCGCCGGATGGGCGGCCGTTTGGTTGTGGGCGGTGAGCCTCTTTACCCTGTTGCCCGGCGTGCTCGCGATGGGCGGCGACGCTGCCCCCGCCTGGGCGGGTTGGCTCTTGGCGGCGGGCGTGATTCAGGCCTGCGCGACCGGCGTGACGCTGATCTTTCCCGACTGGTCGGCGCGGCAGGCGGCGGGCTGGGGATTCGCGGGGACGGCGGCCGTGTTCGCATACCTGACGGCGGTGGTGGGCCTCAGCCCGGCGGCACGGTCCCTTCCCCTCGGCCTGGACCCCTGGCGGCGCGAGGCGATTCATTGGCTGGTATCGCTCATGGCGGTCCACGGCACGGCGGCGTATCTGTGCTTCCGCTCGGCCGGTCAGTGGAAACGGCGGGTGGAGCTGCTCGCCCGAACCCGCCGCAAGCGGTCGTCTTGATTCACGGCCGCGCTTGATATTTACCGTTTGTAGCTGTTCACGGCCCGGGGAGCGATGCGAAGGCCGGGGTCTGGGCGCTTCGCTGCGCTACGACCCCAGCCACCCGGCCGTTTTTCGCGGCGGCGCTTGATTTTCAGCACGGCGCTTGATTCACCGCCGCGCTGGATTTACCGCCGCGCGTCGATCCGTAGCGTGAGCATCCCTTGGGGCGGAATCGCGATCGGTCCGGTCACGGGCTGCGAGGGGGTTTCGGCGATATTGCTGAGCCATACCCGACCGGTCTCGCCGGGGGCGAATTCAACGGCGACGTTGCCGGGTTGCACGGCCGGGTTGAATAGGCGGAGGATCCAGCCGTCGCCCTGGCGGAGGGGCTTCAGCGTCTCGATGACGGCGCCCTCCGCGCGGACGCGGAAGGGAAGGGCAAAGCCGGCGGGGGCGTCGGGGCGGACCGGGACGGGCAGGAGGGGGCGGCTCGCTTCGATCCCCAGTTTGGCGGCGGCCGGGCCGTCGTAACCTCCCGCGTGCGGCCGGACCACGTAGGCGAACGGCGTGGGGCCTTCCTGGTCGGCCTTGTAGTTCGTCTCCCAATAATTGTTCATCACGTAGGAATAAAGCGTGCCGCTCGGCTCGATCGTTTCCAGCCAGCCGCTGGGATCGAACGGTTTGGGTACGTCGGTGCGGATGGCTCCGATCTCGACCAGTGGGGCGTGGAGGGTGACCCAGGTCACGCCGAATTGGTCGTTGGAGAGGTCGGCCCAGCGCTGGAGGGTGAAGTAGTTCTTGCACGCGCCGGGGAGTTGGTCGGTCTCCGGGCGGACGACGGCCCAAGGCGTATCCAGGCGGAGCACGGCCTCGGGAACTTGGAATGGGAAGGCGATGTGGACGCCCTCGGGCGTGCGGATTTTTTCCTTGTCGGGGATGACCGTGACCTGCAAGGCGTCGCTGCCGGCGAAGAGGCGATAGACGCGAGTCAGACCGCGGCAACCCGGGGCGGGCGAGCGGACCTCGAGCGAGGCGACGAGCGGCCCGTTCTCGAGGACGCGGAACCGGACGTCGCCTTCGGCCCGTTTCGCCGCGGCGGGGTCTCGCCCGGCCACGTAGAAGAAGTCGGCGAGGGCCAGGCCCTGGGTCCGGTCCACGACGTCCCGGCCGGTGGGACGATGGGCGAGCTTGGCAACGCCGCCGGTCGCGGGGTCGAGTTCGACGGCCAGGAAAGCGTTTCGGAGGGTCAGCCCTTCCGCCCGGGCGGCCTCGTCGGCGGGAAGATCGGCCGCCGCCGCGGTTCCCGACTGCAACGAGAATCGCCGGCTGCCGAAGGCGGGGACGTCGCCCGCCCGGAAGAGCACACGGCCGTCGGCCATTCGCTGGGAGGGGACCGGTTTGCCCGACTCATCGAGGACGGCGGCGCCGGCGGGAACGGTCGGGGCGTCGAGGATCACCGGGCCGCTTCGGCTCCAACCGCAGGTATTGAAGACTTCGATAGCGGAGGACGGGGAGTCGGCGGCCAGGCCCTGCAGGGCGGCGGCAAGCAGCTCGCGGGATTGCCGGTCGGCGTCCACGGCGAATTGCCGCTTGATCGCCCATTGCGACTTCGCGAAGTCGCTGTCCGGCTCGGTGATGCTGTTGTGGGCGCCCCAGGTGTGCTCGTCGTAAAGGACGGCGTTCCGCCAGGCCTGATAGAAGGCCTCGTCCGGATAGGCTTGCGGCTCGAGCACGGCCCAGAGGGCCTCGGCCTGGGAAAGCCGTTCGGCGGCGTCGCGATTCATCGCGGTTTCGAGGGCGGAGGACGCCGCTCCGTCCTCCCAGTAGGGCGTGAAATCGCCGGAGACCGTGGGGACGGAGTCGCGGTAACGGCCCTCGAAGTCGCGCATCATTTGGGAGCAGGTGGCAAGCACGATCCGCGGATGAGCGAAGCGGCTGTTCCAATCCTTGACGAAATCGGAGACCGCCACGTCCGGAGGGGCATTGTCGCCCATGCAATGGCGTAGCTGCACCAGGTCGTAGGGATAGTCGGAGTTTTGGAGCTCGCTCAGATAGTCGAGGAGCTGATCGCCGCCCTGGAAGCCGCGCCAGTATCCCCGGCGGGGGACCCAGCAGAGGACGGCGTGCCGGCCGTCGGGCGACTGCCAGCGAAATGCGTGGTCACCCCAGACGCGAAGGGTGTGGCCGATGCGGTGCCCGCCGTTGGGACCGATGGAAAAGTACTTGACTCCCGCCTGACCAAAAACCGACATCAATCCCCAGGTATAGCCGGGGACATCGCTGATCATGGCGGAATCGATGGTCAGGCCGTAATCGCGGGAAAGCCGCGCGGCGAAGTCCGCCAACCGCACCAACTCCTCGGGCCGGCAGAGGGCCGTCAATTCGTTGCCGTAGAGGGCGTCCAATCCGATGACACCTTCTCGGACGGCGTTCAAAAAGGCTTCCTTTTTGGCGTCGTCGGCTTGCCGCAGATAGCTATCCACGGCCCAGAGGACCTCGACGTTCCACTTGAAGCGCGCCTCGGGGGGGTAATCGGCGGATTGCCTCGCGGCCTCGATCGCCAGGTCGATGAAATGCCACTGCTTGCGTTCGACCTCGGTTTGCACCTCGGTGTAGCCGATGTCCACATGGGAGTGCGGCAACAGATACACGACCCAGGGGCGGACCGGGAAGAGCGTGATTTTGCGTTCGAGCAGCGTGCGGTCGCCCTCCTTGACCGCGAAGGAAGCTTCGGTCGTTTGATCGACCCGTGCTACCGGCACCATCGTTTCGCGGGAGCCCGGCTCGATCGTGCCCCGCCAAACCTGCTTGCCGTCGAGCCAGGCCGTGACTTCCCGTGCGTCGGTGGCCAGGGTGGCGACTTGCACGCCTTGAGCCAATTCCTCGCCGCTCTTCACCAGAACCGGCGAGGGTTTTACCGAACGGACGAAAACGGTATCCCGAACCCGGCCGACCACGGCCCCGGCCGGCCCCGCCATTTCGATGCCGTCGTACAGGAACCAACTCCCGTCGTCGCCTTCCAGCGTGAGGATGTTGGAGCCTTGATTCAGCAGATCGCCGGAAATGGGTACCTCGATGACGCACTCCTTGCCCTTGGATACGTCGCCCATGATGGTGTCGTCGGGGCCGCCCGCCGGCAACCGCTGCTGGAATACTTCCGAACCGTTGAGGTGGATGCGAAGGACGGGGGGAGCGCGGTCGTGCGTGTCGGCGAGGTCGAGGATCAAGCGGTACTCGCCGGCCGGGCGATGACTCAACGCGAAAAGGATGGTGGCGAGGTGCGAACGCGACCCCGCCCAGACGTCCGCCGGGCCGGGATGCGCGTAAGGCCAGTCCGTCTTCGGATCGGAGAGGCCGACGATGAAGACGGGGTCTTCCCGGTACTGCGCGAACTGGTTGGGCGCTTGCGAGAACTCGGCCGTGTCGTTGTCACGGGCGCCGATTCGCCACAGGGCTTCGCCAGGCTCTTGCGCTGTGCCGGTCGAAGCATGGATGAGGGTCAAGGCAAGCGAACCGGCCGCGAATGCGACGAAGCCGAGCCGCAGGTCGAAAGCGGACAGAATGCGTTTGGCTGCGAGGTGCATGGTATCTCTCCCGGTCGAAAACGGCTGAATCCGCGGCAGGCGACGGATCGCGCCCAAACGGATTGCGCCCAAGACGCTGAACTCAAACAGTCC
>JAAZNR010000778.1 GCA_012798155.1 Thermogutta sp.
AAGCCGCGGCCCGCGAGTTGCTGCTCCACCTCCGGGCGAAGCAGTCGAACGATCCCCGCCGCCAAGGGATTTCCGAACGTGTCGGACTCAGGTGACTCTTCGCCGGATTTTTCCGTCTCTCCCGGCTCGGCCGGCGGGCTCTTCTCGGCTCCCTCGTCAACCGAGGCGGCAGGAGGTTGCGCCGCCTTCTCCAGCCCCGAATGCGATTGCATTTCGCTGGGATCGGGCAACTCCAGCTCGGGTTCTCCCTGGGAATCGACCTTTTCCCCTGCCGGACCGGCGGCTTTCCCTGCCAAATCGGCGGCTTTCCCTGCCGGACCGGCGGCGTGCTCAGGTTCTCCCTCGGCCGGCGCGACCGCGTCTGCGCTCGTTCCCGCGGCGGTTCGAATTTCCTCCAGCCGTTGCACGAGGGGCCGATAAGAGGGCTGCGATCCATCGCCGGCAAATCGAGACTCCCCATTCAAGCCGTCGTCAAAAGGCACTTCCCCCAGAACATGATCGGCGCGGAATGCCTCGGGAATGAATTCCGTACGGGTGCTGGGGTAGAGCCGGGTCGAACCGTCGCCCGTCACTCGAACCGACCCTATATCCCCCCCCTTCAAGTCATTCATGACCGTACTGGGAAGGAGGCCCGCAATCGCGATCATAAAGCCGCAAACTGCCGCGATCAATGCAGGACGTCGGGAATTCATGCGGAATCACTCCTCAGTGCGAACGGCGACGGATATCCATATCCATAATGGGATCGAGTCAAAGCCGCCTAATGGGATCGAGTCAAAGCCGCGTGCTTTGCCGGGCTTCCAAACGGCAATGCGTCGCACGCACCATGAGGAAGCCCGGGCGGCGGGCCGTGCGAGAATGGCCCCGGAAGGCAGTCCTGAGTCACTTCGGAAAGCAATGGAGGGGTCGTCTACTGTTGCGGCGGCGATTCCGTTTCATCCGGTCCGGCGGTTTATGCCGAAGCACGAGACGGCGAGGGCAAGCCGCTTCGCAGGCTACGATCCCGAATGGCCGCGATGCACAATTCTTGCCGATTGTGCCACAATTGACGCGCCCGTACCGGATTGTACCCCCACGATCGAATCCTCGCCAAGTACTCAGGTAGGCGATCCGCGAGCGCCCAATCGACCAATTTGAGCGTCAGCAACATGCCCTTGATCTTGAGCTGCGAGTGGGTCACGAGCGATTCGACCGCCCTCAGTGTGTAATTCGGGGCCACGTTCAGGTCGGCGGCCAGCCGGCGAACTTTGCGGAACTCCTTTCGCGAGGCCTGATTCGTCCGTTGCCGCAGATGCGTAAAGTTGGGATGGGCAAGGACATCGGGGTGCATCTCGGCGGGATCCACTCCCAGTACGTGAAAACCACGTTCGAGCAAGGCCTGTGCCGCGCCGCCCGGCGCACTGCCCAGTTCGGCCCACACCGTTCCCGGCGGGCAAGGCAGTTGCGACCATCGCAGGGCCTCTTCCATCTTCAGCCAGGCCCGAGAAACCGCATGCGGAGGTAGACGCAAGGGCGGCCTCCCTCCCGGAAAGGCCTCGTGGAATGTCTCCACTCGATGGTAGCCCACCCACCACAATTCCGGTTCCACCAGGACGCAATCCGCCACCCATTGCCCGACGGGAGCCGCATCCGTCTCGCCTGCCGGGTTTCGCGCGTCTGCGATCGGCCCCGCAAGGGAAGCCGCGCCGAGCAGGGCCTGACGCAATTCCGCTATTTCTTCCGGCCAAGGCAGATCACAGTCGTCCGTATCCGGCAAGGCACCCGCCCTCGGCCAAACGTGCAACCGCGTCACCGGAACCGATTGGATCAACTCCCACACGCGGCGGCACGCCGTCTGCCGTCCCAGCACGGCTGCGTCCACCTTGCCGGCGGTAAAGCCCCAGGCTCGGGCGAACGTGGAACGCAACCGAAACCCCGGCCCGGCCGACGCCTCGCCCGCAAACTTGAACGTGACGAAACCCGGCCGAGCGAAGGCCGATCGCAGTTCCGGATGCTCCCTGGCGACCTCGGCCTTGAGCGCGTTCTCGGCCCCGATTTGGCACGTGGCGAAAAGGAATTGCGGCATTAGGCTCATAGCTTCAGGATACGCTTCGGCCCGGCCTACGCCCAGGCGCGCCGCCGGCGGATCGCCGAACCCCAGAGAGCGAACCCCATTCGCATCCGGCCGATCGCCTTCGCTTGCCCGAGGCCGCCGGGAGACTGAAGATCGCCTCCCGTTACCGCCGGAAAGACCCGGCTCCCGCAAATCCGGGGATTCTCGCCTAGTGCTTTGTCGCAGCTTAATGTTGAGATCAGCTTAATGTTGAGATCAGCCGACGTGCGACTTTGCGAACACATCCCGGCAAATTCCGCAAAAACGGCCCGATTCCCAATCCCCATTTTTAGCTGTGACAAAGCACTAATTTTACTACGCAGGATAACAAGCTGGGCAAACTGAGGTACGCAGCTTTGTGAGTCTGCGTAAGATCGGTAAGCAGGTTTTGGCGATCCTGCGCAGTAAAACTAGGAGTACCTGCCGGCGGTCAAGGGTGATTCGGTCTGCCGGGCGCGTCGGGGACCGACCGGCGGAGGAACGGTCTGCGGCCCGGCCCCCGTGATTCTCCGCAGTCGGCCCCAAAGCACGAGGAAAGAAGGTACCACGATGGTGCGGATGACGAAGGTGTCCAAGAGTACGCCCAGGGCCAACGCGAATCCCAATTGATGCATGGTTCGCAGGGAGCCGCTGATCATGGAGATGAAGGTCCCGGCCATGATCAGACCGCAGCTCGTGATGATCCCGCCGCTCTTCCGGATGGCGGACTGCAACCCCGCCATGAATCCCAGCTTTTTCTGCTCCTCCAGCACCCGCGTCACCAGATAAATGTTGTAGTCTTCGCCGACCGCCACCAAGATCACGAACAGGAAGGTGGGCAGCTTCCAGTCCAATCCGTGGTAGGTACCTTGGTACAGCCACGCGAACAAAAGGTGCGTGATCCCCAACGTGACGAAATAACCCCAGATGACGGAGGCCACCAGAAAGACGCTGATCAGCGGGCGGCGGAGGATGGCAATCAAAACGAACAACACCGCGATCGCCACGAGTTGTTGGATCAACTTCTGGTCGCTCAAGGTCACGGCGCGGAGGTCTCGAATCCCCGGCGGCGTGCCCGTGAAGTAGAACTCCGCCTGATACCACGGCGAATGGGGATCTTTGGCCATCGCGTCGAGGTACCGTTCCATGTGGTCCAGCAGCCGGATGCTGTCGAGGGAAAAGGGATCATACGGAAAGATCACGTCCAGGCGTGCGACCTTGCCGCGATACTCTCCGTCTTGGGACACGTAGACGGCCTTGGCACGACTGCTGATGACGCCCCGCCGCAAGCCGCCGAAAATACCCGCTCGCGAGCCTTTTTCTCCCAAGGGGTCCACCAAGCTACGGACGCTTTGAATGGGCCGGAACGAGTTTCCCTGCTCGTCAGTGTATTCCATGTCATAGAGGGCCTTGACCAGTCGCGGCAGGCGATCGTAACGGTCGGGACCCTCGTTGAAATCGGCGTTCGGGTGATAGACCAAGATGCTTACCGGCCCGGTCTCGCCCGCCGGAAAATACTCGCGCAGCAGGTCAGTTCCTTGAACGCAGAGCCGATCCGGTCCCAACTCGTTCAACAGGTCGTAGGTCAACGGGACGTCTTGGGCGAACCAAACGAAGGGCGCCGAGACGATCAAGGCGGCACCCAGAATGAGGCCCGGCCGGGTGGTCACCGCGCGGGCGACCACGTTCCAAAACCCCTGAAAGCGTCTCCCGGTCCTGCCGCGGCCCAACCGGATATCGTCGCTCTCTTCGTCGCCGTCCAAGTCTGTCTTGTCGCCGTCCAAGTCTATCTTGAAGGGCCAAAAGACCTTCCGGCCGAAGAGCGCCAAAATGGCCGGAGCCAGGGTCAGGCAGGCCAAGAGAGCCAGCACCAGCGCCAGGGCGATAGCCGGTCCGCCGTTGCGGAATTTCCCGAAGTCGGCGAAGATCATCATCCCCAACCCGAGGATCGTCGTCAAAGCCGAGGCCAGCAGGGCATCGCCGACGTGAGAGAGGGCCTTTCCGGCGGCCGCGGTCGTTTGCAGCCCTTTGCTCAGTTCCTCCTTGTATCGCGCGATGAGGAACAAGCAGTAGTCGGTTCCGCTGCCGAACAGCACGACGACCACGAATATCTTGGTAGTCTGGAAGACGGCGAACTCGAAGGCGTTCGTGGAGTAGCTGATGCCGGCCAGAACCGCCAAGGCGTCGAAGGACGCAAAAACGGCCACGGCGATGGTCATCAAAGGCACGGCGGCCAACAACGGAGCGCGGTAAACCAGCAGCAAGATCACGATGATCAGGCCGATCGTGGCGAACTCCGTGTTGCGGATGCTCTCTTCCGCCGCGAACAGCATTTCCGTTCCGACGGCGCCGGAGCCGGTCACGCCCATTTCCAGCCCGGCCGGCCGGTCCGGCGCATTCCGCAAGGCCTCGAATTTCTCGTAAATCTCCGCCAAGGGCTTCATGTTTTCCACGGCCATGATCTCGCCCTTCATCTGAACGATGATCAAAAGGGCTTGGCCGTGCTCGCCCGGCGGGCTGAGCAGTTTTTTACCGATCACCTCCGTGCGGTGGCTGACGATGTTCACGATGGGTGAATCGGCGTCCTCCGGCGGTTGATACGTCGCGACGACTCGATCCGCGAAGGCCAAATCCTCCTCCGTCAACGGACCGTCGCGGCGGGCCAACACGAACACGACCTCGCTCTTGGAAGTCACCTCGCCGAAGGCCGCCGTTCGCAGCTTTTCGCCCTGCACGCTCGCCGCGGAATCGGGGAGATACGCGAAATCGCCGTCCCGCGCTACGTCCTGCCAGTTCGGGGCGGATAACCGCAAGATCGCGAAAAGCGCCGCCCACGCGACGAAGACCAGGTACCAGCGGCGTGTTACGAACTGGCTGAAGCGATCCCACACGTTGTCACCCGATCCATGCTGAAGCAAGTTTTCCGCGGTTCGTCGTCGCGCGTGGGATATCCGCTGTCGCGCGGCGACCGGTATTCTTCCTTTATGGTATCAAATCTCCAAGGCTCGCCAAGACAAAGAAATGCGACACCGATACAGAGCCTGCAACCGTGCTTCTTTGCGCATCTTGCCTCGACCGGAACATAACCTGCCGTCGCCTCCCGCACGTCCCCTCAGGCAAACGGGGCATCGCGTCGAAGAGGTGGTGCATCGCGTCGAAGAGTTCACGTGGCGTCCGAACTCATGCGAGTCGTGAAAACGCGGGACAACCTTCCACGGCACGCCCCGCCCGGCGTTCCTCGCCGCGGTCAGGGGCGGCGTACCGCCACGAGACGCGAAAACGGGTCCCGATCCGAGATCGAGACCCGTTGGCCGGCGTTTTCGACTTGCGACCGGGCGACGATGCTCGGCGGTCATCAGTAGTTCGAGTTAGCCCCTGCGCCGCCGTCCATGTTGCCCACCATGTGCAAGTGATCGTGGTCGATGTACACGACCTCCACGGCGTCTTCATTGGGGATCATGTGCGGAACCGGCCAACTCACCCAAATCCGCTCGCTGAAATAGACCGTGCACTTCCAGTGGACGTGATGCAATTGGGCAGGTCCCACCATGGGATACACCCGCGGCGGATCGACGGAGTCCGTCATCAGCTCTTTCACGATTCGAACGTTGTTGCGTTGAACCTCGTGCAGAAAAGGCAAGCCGCCTTCGGACTGCCGCGCCCTTTCCAGGGCCCGCATGACCTCATCGTCGGACGGCTCATCCAGCGCCGTATGCGGAACGCCCTCCACCAGCGGCGGAAGAATCGGCATCTTTTGATACCGTTCCTCGTCCCAAGCCCTGTCTTCCAGGCGGTCGGAAAAATAGGGCGAAACCGGAATGGGATAGTTCAAAACGCCCCACTCCATCGGGCTGACGGCTGTCCCGCAACCGGCCGACCCCAGCAACAGCAGCCCGGAAACCAAACCGAAACCTACATATAGACCGGTCTTGCGTGCCATGTATCGCTCCTCGATGGTCACCCCGAATGGCTTCCCGTTCTCGACGGCATCTCGCGCTCAAATCGACCCGACTCGCTCCCACGCCCGCGTCCGAACGATGAATCCTCGCCTGCTGTGTTCCCTGGAGAGTCAAGCTACATTTCCTTATCGTGACAAAGTGCTCCGAACTTGCGGGTTTTTCCGAACGACGGGATGATTTCGGCAATGACGCGGATGACGTTTGTGAGCCGTCCGCGACAGATCGGTGCCCTAGCAGTGTTTGGGGAATCCAATACTTCCACCCCACATTACGCATCCCCCCTCGTTATCCTCGGCGGCGTCTTTGCACGACGGGTATAGTGGGCAGGCTTGGGAGAATATGCGGGTGGCACTTCACCCCACTAAAGTGTGGCATCTTGCGGCGTTCACCCGAATCGGTGGCCACGGCGTCCCGGCAGGCCCGCTTGACCTCAATCACGGATCACTTGCCGGCGAGACCGATGCTCCGACGGAGAAACCGCCTGGCCGATTTTCTTGACGCTTTGGGGCGGCTTAAGATCGGCAACGGGACGATTTCCCTCTTTTCGAACCGCTGGACAGTTGTCCGCCGAGGGGGTAACATAAAGCGAAATTGATGGGTCGTCGGGTCGCCCGTGGGCTTCATGGGGCCTGTCAGGCTACCAACCAACAGGCCGGGAAGCCTTGCGGTCGAAAAACCTCTGTCACTACGGTTTGTTTTTGGGAAAGGAGGATGCCGGGTGGTCAAATTGATCCTGCGTGAGAGTGAGTCGATCCAGGAGGCGGTACGGCGGTTTCGAAAGTTGGTCGAAAGGGCGGGAATCAAGCGAGAAATGCGGCGTCGTGAATACTACGAAAAGCCGAGCGAGATTCGTCGTCGCGCCCGGCTCCGCGCTGAACGTCGCGCGCGACGCTCCCGCCTAATGATGGTACGTTAACCGCCCCGCATCCGGAACCGACCGGACTGCCCGGTTTAACGAAAGCATCGGAAACAATACGATTTTTCTCTTCCGCTTCCCGTCCCCCCGAGCGGTGAGTGGTGATTGTGTGTTTTTTTATCGGTCCTGCCCAACAATTTTTGATCGTCCGCGGCTATGATCGGCTGCGGCTTCCCGGCAAGCATAACGGCAAAGCCGCCGCATCCGCTGAAGACGCAAACGGTATCATTCGCTAAACTGACGGCTCAACTGCTGTTGGTCATCATACGCTGATGCTTCTGTTGGTCATCAGGCGGTGATGCTTCGCCGCACGGCGATAGCGGCGGCCGTCCCCGTCGAGCGACGTTCCGGTCTCTGGTGTCCACCGCGAATCGAATCCTCGGGCCGCGCGTATGAGGCTCCTTCGTTCCTCGTCGAATTCCGATTGCCGCAAGGTAATCGTAAGCTTGGGATTCTCCGTTTTTTTCCTTGCCTTCGTCCTTGTCTTCCTCATTGGGAGCGGTATCGCGGGGACGGCTTCCGCTGCATCAGGGGCCGAGACGGACGCTGCCCATTGTCGCGTCGTCGTCGCCAACCTGACGCCGGACCTTCGGACCTTTGTTTTCGCGTCCTCCGGCGGGTCGCGGGAGGTCTCCAATGACGAGCTATCGGTGACGTTGGAACCCAATCGGATGATGGTCTTGCGGTTTCCGACGGGCGATGCCCGCTGGCCGATGCCCTGCGTCCGGCTACCGACCGCTGAAGATTCGGGACGAAACGGCCGCGAACTTTTCGCGTTCGATTTGATTTGGGTTGCCGACTCTCTTCCGGCCGACCGGCCGTTGGCGACTTTGGCAACATGGCGAGGCCGCGATCCAG
>JAAZNR010000779.1 GCA_012798155.1 Thermogutta sp.
CTGCCGCACACGCCTCGGAGAAACGATGCGGGGCGCATCCGTCCACCCAGCCCAGCCCCCAAGTCAGGAGGCAAGCCAACCATACGCGAGGAATTCGGGATGGCAAGACGGCCACGATCTTTGATCCGACGCAATTTATTATGGCCTAGCCTATGGCATGGCGAGACGATCCTTTTCCCATCAGACATTGCATCGGCAAACGAACCCACAGAATCGAAAAAACCGCATCAACCGCAAGATTCAATCTATACAATGCAAACTTTGCATACCGCGCCACCACCCGTTGTTCTATAGATTCACACAGGGCCGCAGATTCACACAGGACTGCTGGCTGCTTAGCACGCTAGCACGTTTGGTGCAGCTATGTGATATCACTCCAGAGGTGTACAACCGTTCCGGGATGAGGCGATTCCAACGCTTCACGCAGCAATTTGATATCACTCCACAGTAAGTCTAATCATGACTCCACAGCAAATCTGATCTCATTCCAACGAGAGCACTCGGCGAAGTCCGTTCTCGCTTATCGGACACGTCCGCGAAACCTGGGAAAAGCCTGCGGATTCCGAAAAAAGTTACGGTCATGACGGATGTTTTGCCGAAAGACGTTTGGGAACCCCTGCCCATGGAATGGACTAGGAATCACAAAGACGGCGCCTGACCGACGAAAACTGTCACCACGGCAAATCGGCCGGTGGTAATGATCGAGGAGTGAACGATGCAACGGAAGGTCTGGCTCTATATCCTGGCCGCCCTGATCCTGTTGTCAGGCTGTCGCATGTGCGCGAGTCCCTACGACTATTGCGGGCCGACCTTCCTGGGCCGCTCAGGCGAGGGCGACTGCGCCTCTTGCTCTCCGCGCGCGCCGCGTGCCGGATCGGCCGTCGCTCCCGTACCGGACGACACACTGCTCAGCTCCTCGGACGACCCGACCGAGGATCTGACCGAGGATCTGATTGTCACGGAAGATGCCATTCCCTTTGAGACGTCCGTCGAGCAGGCTGAGGATCATCTCATGCGATACACCGACCGGCCGGCCAAGCTCCCCTCGCCGTACGCACGGTCGATCGAACCGGTAATCGATTTCGGGGTCCCTCCCGAGAACATTATTTCGATTACCGATCGCAAGTTGGAGGACGCCGCCGTCGCGGATTCCTCGCCATCGTCCGCGGCACCGGCGTCCGCACCGCAAAGCGCTGTCGCCGCGCGGACGGATTCCGGCGATTCGCCTCGCCGCGCGGTCACCGCCCGAGCGGTTTCGGACGACGGTTGGACGGCGCGAGGCAATCGCCCCGAAATGCGCCGGTAGCGGCTTCCGGCACCGGTCTCAGCATGACCGGCTTTTTTGCGGCACGGCACGGGGAGACAATGCTTCTGCCATCAGACATTGCATCGGCAAAGGTCCCGCGATCCGGTTGCATACGCCGAGACCTCCGTGCAAAGATAGGGGCATCCTTTCCGCCGCTTGCCGGGGTTTCCGCGACGGAGAGGACCCAATAGCCGTTCGTGCCCTATCCCGCGGAGGTTCGTCCGTGAGCGAGCCCACTTCTTCCTCTTCTTCCTCGACCGCCGCCCTTTCTGACTCGGCCGTCCAATCGCCGCCGACGACATTCGGCCGCACGCTCCTCAGCATGGGGCCGGGGATGATCATCGCCGCGGCCGTGGTCGGCTCCGGCGAGCTGATCGCCACGA
>JAAZNR010000780.1 GCA_012798155.1 Thermogutta sp.
CGGTCCGTGAACGATGAACTCGCCGCCCAGCATCCGCAGGAAGGGATCGAGCTTTTCGGGAGGCACGTTGACGTACGGCTCGCCCGGCGTTCGCCAGCAGGCGCACGTGGAGTGGAAACCGAGGAATCCCTTGCCGTCTTCCACGGCGGCCAACAGCCGGGCCTTGCCCTGGGGCGTCATGGGCGGTTCGCCGGCCTCGTTCGGCCGCGTCAGATCATTGTTGCAATAGAAGGCGAAGGCGTCGTACTGAGAAAGGTCCTGGTCGAAGACGCGGCCGTCCTTGGTGCAGACCACTTCCACGCCCATCTCTTCGCCGATCTCCGTCAGCCTCCGTTCGCCGAAGCTCAGGGCCTCGCCTTCCTTCCGCTTGACGATCTCGTGATAGTAGCCGACGTTGCGCGTGAAGAAGAGCAGCCTTTTCTTGCGGCCTTCTCCGGCATCGAGCCGGGGCATGCGGCCCGCCGCCAATCCCAGAAACGAGCCGGAGACGAGCTTGAGTACGTCACGTCGTTGCATGGTCGAGCCTCCCGAAAAAAGCCTGGTTGGGAATCCGTTGGGACAATGCCGCCGGAGTAAGCCGCCGGGGGCTTCGCTGCGCTTCGACCCCAGCCACCCCGTCCGTTGTGCATTACGTTTGCGTTTTGCATCAGTTCTTTGAGCCGCCGGCGTAAGCCGGCGGTGTTGTCACGCAACGTAGGTCTGAGCCGCCGGGTGCGCGCCGGGGGCCTCGCCGTGCTTCGACCCCAGCCACACCGTCACGGCGGCGGATTCATGACCCCGGCCCTTGCCGTCACCCATACCAGGGGCGTTCGCGACTCCCGATCTTGGTGAACGTATCCTTGAACATGGCGACGTCCTCCGCGATCTGGAAGTCGAACATGCCCAGGATCACGAAGTCGGCCCCGTTGCGGAGGACGTAGGGGAGGGCCACGCGGGGATGCAAGGCCCCCGCCGCCAAGACCTTGAAGGCGAACCACGGCTTGTGGACGCCCTTGAAGAACTCGGAGGTCTCCCCGGGATTGATGCACCACATGTTGTCGTGGTACGTGCCCGGCTCGCCGCTGCGGGGCAGATACCAGCACCACTCCTGCCGCTTGTCCTCGGGCGAGGCCGACCAGTATTGATCGGTGTGGAAGGTCTTGACGTAGAACTGGGCGCCGACGTTTTCCTTCTCGCAGGCCTTGGGGGTTTCCAGGGAGTGGCTGCCGATGCCGGCCGGCACGCCCGCCTCCTTGATCAGCTCCATGCACCTGGCCAAGACATCGAGCCGCCCGGACATGGTCAGCCGGTCCGTCATCTCACCGTGCGTATAAAGCAGCGTGGCCCCGCGGTCGATGAGGTGCGCGATCTCGTTGCGGACCTTGGCTTCGTCCGGTTCGGGGTGGATGCAGACCAGGGACTGCATCTTGCCGCCCCGCTCCTTGTTGTACCGATACACCAACTCCATGCAGGCGGGGTCGTTCTGGATGGTATTGATGCCGTGCTGCTCGGCCAAGGCCAGGGTCTCGAAGACCTTTTCGTCGGTGTTGTAGGCCTTGAAGAGCCGGGAGACGTACATCAGATCGCGGCTGTGCGCCCAACCGCCGATGAGGTTGCCGCCGATCATGAGCCGGCTGACGCGGACGTTGCCCACTTGCCCGTAAGGCATCGACGCGGGATCGGCCGGCGTCTGCGGCTGATCGGCCTTACCGTCTTGCACCGCGGCCAGGAGGATGCGTTCCTCCATCCCAAGCGCGGCACCCGACGCCAACGCCCCGGCCGCCGCCGTACCCAAAAACCGCCTGCGATCCGATTTCTCGGCCATGCGCACACTCCTCATTACCGAAGGCAAGGGAAACGTTTGAGTGTTACGGCAACGTCATCCTCGGCCGACCGAAGCGAGAGGTCCGCACCGACGTCGCCCCCGTTGTCCGTGCCGCATTATATATCGGCATTGCGGAATCCACAATCAGATTTTCGCGAATCCCTCCATAGAGTTAGGGCGGGTCGGACGGCGTCGGCGTCCGACCGGCGTCTGCGACTTCACCTTCGGCTTGCGGGAGAAATCCGCGGAAGCCTTCGCGGAGATAGTAGCGGAGTTGCCGTCGGCTCAGGAGCAGGTACACGGCCGCGCCGGTGAGGACCTCGACGGGCGCCAGGATCCACGGCGAGGCGGGCCATGCCCACGACCCCGCCGCGTGCAGCGCCAGCACGGGCCCGGCCATGCCGAGCGTGGGCGGCAGGACGTCCTTGACGGGCGTGAGCACGGATGTCCATTCCAGGCCCGCCGTCCGCAAGGCCCAGCCCAGGTACGGCGGAAACAGCACGAGGCAGAACAGAGCGACATAGACCGCGGCGAAGAGAAACGCCCCGTCGGGATGCCCCTGAAGCAGCATCATGGCGGCGGTGAAAACGACGGCGGAGACGCCGGCGACGGCCAAGCTTCCCAGGGCCATGCGATCGGCACGCCCCACCGATGAGA
>JAAZNR010000781.1 GCA_012798155.1 Thermogutta sp.
GTCAAGGCTGCGTTCTACCGATGCCCGACGGATTGAAAGTATCTTGGTTCGAAAGAGGGAGCGTATCGATGCCTCTTGCTTGCAGCTGTAATTGCAGACTCCTGAAAAACGGGCGAGGCGCGATCAGTTGCCGGGGACCGCCCCCGACGATTGACTTCTATTTACGGCTGAGAGGCCTGCCGGGAGCGGGGACCGTCGTCCGGGAAGGATACCTCCACGTAGGCAGCCGGCTCCCACTAAAGGTATTTCTCGACCAGGACCAGTACGGATTAGCCTTGAGCGATCTTGGTCTGCCCGAAAAGTCGCTGTTCCAGAAGGGATTAGAAGAATAACCCCAGTGCGGATTGGAGACAGAGCCCCAATACAGCGGGTTTACGGCCCGCTCCCTTGGGACCGCCGAGAGTGAGGGCGCTCTTTGGACCGCCGAGAGTGAAGGCGCTCTCGGGACCGGCGCAAATGAGGGCGAGGGAATCGACGGAATGGACGGAATGGACTGCGCCGCCGCCCCGGCCGCACTTGACGCCAACGCACACGCCAAAACAAACCTGAACCAGCGCATCAGTGCTTCTACTCCGACAAAGGGCTTAACGGAAATCAGCAGCCTCAAGAGACCACGCTGAATTGTTAGAAACGATCTAACCGAAATCAATCCCCTCTCGTGTCAGCGACCGATAGAAACGTCCCCATTTTGAAACCGTTAGAAGTATCCCCTCGTGGTATCCAAAGGGGGATCACTCACGGTTGACGGCCGCAAATGGACGCGAATACACGCGAATACAAAAGCGCCGCCAAACTGTTTTCGCCGTCCATGGAGTCATGACGGGCGAAAGACGGCGGCGCGGCGGCGCGTCACGCTCCGCCGTGGCCGAGATCTATCAAACGGCTCGACACCCGAGCCGGCGGCGTTCCGGCGCAAAATAAAATACGAAACGTGAGCCGTCGGCGTAAGCCGGCGGTGGAATCGCTGCCAAGGCCGGCGACTGGGGGCTCCGCTCCGCTGCGACCCCAGCCACCCAACTATTTTCCGTACCCGCCCGGCTATCTTCCCCAGCCACCCAGCTATCTTCCGTACCCGCCCGGCTATTTTCCCCAGCCGCCGGGCTATTTTTCGGCCGCCCGGCCTGGCCGTTGCAAGCCGAAAAACGTACCCGGTCCGTCCACGCCCCAAGGCGACACGCCATTTTGCCGGCTTCCCCGCGAGAATGGGGCCGCTCCCCGCGAACGGTTACCGACGCGATTTGCTCGCTTCCCAAGCGTGACCTAGATTTTGGTGAGGGATGCGTGCGGCGCAGCCGCGGCATCTCGCCCATTCCATGTCCGGGGATGCGACGGGCGGAAAGGGTTTGCCGACTCCGCGGAAGGTCGTACCGTGGTCGGCGTAGTGCTTGGGGGGCGTCCATCTCGACGTTGGGGAGAAAAGGGCATGAATGCACCTTTTGAGCCGGTGACAGACCTCTGCGACTTTGTGCCCCAAACGGCGGCATTCGCAGCGGAGTCGGAGGCGGCACAAGCAATCCACCGCGAGACTCCCGGCAGAACGTCTCGCGCGGGAGATGCCGCGTCGGCGGCGACCCTCTTGGAGCGGGTCTTCGACGTCTCGTTCGCGGTGTTGGATGCCGAGGCCGGGGCGTGCATTCGGCGGCCGTCGGATCTGCCCGACATGGACTGGGACCTTTTCGCCGCGATCGCGCGCCCTCTGATCGGCAGCCGGACTCCGATTTTGATCGTGGAAGAGGACCCTTTGTGCGTCTTGGCCGTGCCCCTGCAAGGGCGGTCACGGTCGTGCGTTGCGGCGGCTCCGCTGGTGACGCGGCGGCCCGAACCGCAGGCGGATTGGCGAGCGGCGGCCAGGGCCGCGGGCTGCCCGCCCGCGGCGCTTGCGGAATGGGCCGCAAGGCAGCGCGCTTGGGACCCGGAAGCGGCCCTCCGCGTCGCGCAGTTGGCCCTGGAGCACGACTTCCAATTGCGGCGATTGGCGGACGTGGAACGAGAGACCGATGAACTCTCGTTTCACCTCTCTTCGGTTTACGAAGAGATCAGCCTGCTGCACCGCCTGACGCAGAATCTGCGGTTGTCGAAGAGCGACGTGGAATTGGCAAGATCAGCCTTGGACTGGCTGGCGGAGGTCATCCAAGCGGAAGGTCTGGGACTGCTCTTCCTGCCCGTCGCGGAAGCCGTGGAAGAACACGGAACCGTCACTCGCACCAAGCCGGAACTGCTCTCCGTGGGCCGATTCCCCTTTTCCGCGGAGGAGGTTCGGCGTTGGGGAGAGACGATGCGTCTGGCGGAATTGGGCGGCCCCGTGGTCCGCAATCTCGCCCCGGACGAAGCCGCCCGCTCCGAGTACCCCGGCATCCGCAACTGGATGGGCGTGGCGGTCACGGAAGGCCAAAACCTGTTCGGCTACTTTCTGGCGGTCAATCACGCGCGGGGCGGACAATTCGGGACCGTGCAGGCCAACATGCTGCATTCGGTGGCCTCGATTCTGGGCATCCACGGCGGCAACATCGAGCTTTACCGGCAGCAGGCCGAGCTGTTGGCGGGAGTGATTCGGGCGCTCAGCTCGGCCATCGACGCCAAGGACCCGTACACCTGCGGTCACAGCGACCGCGTCGCCCGGATCTCCGTCCGCTTGGCACAAGACCTCGGCTATTCCGCCGAAGCCCTCACCCGCGTGTATCTGGCGGGATTGCTGCATGACGTCGGCAAGATCGGCGTGAATGACGCGATCCTGCAAAAACCGGGCAAGCTGACGGAACAGGAATTCGACCAGATCAAGACGCATCCCACCACCGGTTATCGGATTCTCTCCGAGCTGCGGGATCTTGACGACGTGAAGCAGGTGGTTCGGCATCACCACGAGTCGTGGGACGGACGCGGATATCCGGACGGCCTGGCGGGGGAGGGGATTCCGCCCGTGGCCCGGATCGTCGCCGTCGCCGACGCTTACGACGCCATGGCCAGCACGCGACCTTATCGCAATCGCATGCCGCTGGAAAAGATCGAGGAAATCCTCCGGCACGGCGCCGGCAAGCAATGGGACCCCGCCGTCGTGGATGCCTTTTTCCACGCCAAGGACGACATCGTGAAGATCACGGAGGCGGATGAGATCAACAGCTTATCGTTCCCCACGCTTGCCTTTGGTAAACAATCCTAAGCCGGATCGCATTTACAGGGGAGCGTCGGGCCCGAAGGTGAGTTCCCTTACCTTCAGGCTCTCCCGCGGAGCGAGGATGTGCGGCCCGAGGCCGGCGGCGTCTCCGGATGGGACCGGAATGGCGGCGTCGCCGGATTCGGTGCGAAGCTCGCGCCGACGCGAAGCTCGCGCCGCGTGCGGCCGGGTTCAGCGAAGCTTTACCCGCGGATCGAGCAGGACGTAGGCCGCGTCCACCAGCACGTTGGCGCCGTACAGCAACAGCGTGAATAGCAGGACAAGCCCCATCGCCAGCGTGTAGTCGCGTTGGATGGCGGCCTCGACGAAGTGCACGCCCAGGCCGGGGATCGCGAAAATCTTTTCCACCACGGGTGATCCGGTGACGATTCCCGCCACCGCGGGTCCCATAAAAGAGACCACGGGGGTCAAGGCGGTCCGCAGGGCGTGGCGAAAGATGACGGCGGCGGGGGAAAGCCCTTTGGCCCGGGCCGTGCGAATGTAGTCCGCCCGCAGCACGTCCAACATGCCGGTCCGCGTCAACCTCGCGATGTATGCGGCATAGGGGGCGCCCAGGCAAAGGGCGGGCAGGACGATATGAGCCGGCGTGCCCCAACCCGCGGCCGGGAAAATCGGCACCAAAAACACGAATAAAATGATCGCGAAGCCCGCGATCACAAAGTTCGGCAAAGCGATGCCGAGCGTCGCCGCCGTCATGAGGATGCGGTCGGCCGGTCCGTTGCGGCGAACGGCGGAGACGATGCCCGCGGGAATGCCCAAAAGAAGGGCGAAGAGCATGGCGGCCCCGCCCAATGCCGCGGAAACGGGCAAGCCCTGCGCGATGATCTCGTTGACCGTGAAATCCGCCATCCGGTAACTGTAACCGAGATCGAAGCGGATAACGTTGCCCAACTCGCGAGAGTACTGTTTCCAAAAGGGGTCGTCGAGGTGATAGCGGGCGGCGAGATTCCGCTCGATCTGGGGATCGAGCCGCCGCTCGCGATCCAGCGGCCCGCCCGGCACGGCACGCATCAGGCAAAAACTCACCGTGAAAACCGCCCACAGCGTGATCACCAGCCAGACGCCGCGTGAGACGAGGAATCGAATCATGCCTTGCCGGAATCTCCCAGTATGACGGCCGCGGTATGGAGGCGCCCGCAATCGGACTTCACCACCAAGGCCAAGGCCGATCGCCCACGCACCAATTCCGCATCGTGCTCCCCCGCGCGGTCGGGTCGCCGGCGTCGATCCCGATGTCGTCGATCCCGATGTCCTTCAACGGGTGAATATCCAGAATGTTGGGGTAAAAGCCGCGGACGCGGGGTTGAACCATATTTCGCGTCACCGGCCAATAGAGCGGGATGAGCGGCATCTCTTGCAGCAGGATCTCTTCCGCGCGGCGAAAGAGCCGCATCCGGACCTCGGGCCGGGCCTCCACCTGGGCGGCCGACACCAAAGCGTCGTATTCGGGCCGGCTCCAACCGCCGTGGTTGTTCGGGTTGCCGGTCGTGAACATCTCCAAGAACGTATTGGGATCGAGGTAATCGGCGATCCACCCTGCCCGGGAAATCCAAAACTCTCCTTGCCGCCGCGAGGCGAGATAGCGTGCCCAATCCTGATTCGTCAACCGCACGTCCAACCCCAGGCTCCGCTTCCACTGCGATTGCAGCAACTCCGCGATGGCCTGGTGGGACTCGTGGGTGTTGTAAAGCAGCTCCAGCCTGGGCATGCCGCCACCCCCGGGATAGCCCGCCTCGGCCAGCAATGCCGCCGCCCGCTCGGGCGCGTAAGGCTCGCATCGGGGCGGTTGATAGTCCACGTACTTGGCGATGTCCTCCGGCACCAAGCTCGCGGCGGGAATCTGGCCGGAGCGGAGGACTCGCGCCGCGATTTCCTGCTTGTTGACGGCCATGGCGATCGCGCGGCGGACCCGCGCGTCGTCCAACGGCTTGCGCCGTGTATTGAAGATGTAATACTCCGTGGCCAGATAGGGGGCGGGGCGAAAATCCGTCCGCCCCGAGCGCAACAGATCGGGCACGATCTCATTCGGCACGGACGGGATCCAGTCCGACGACCCGGTGAGATAGAGATTCAAACCCGTCACGGCCGATTCCACGGCCAACACGTCAATGCTGTTCAGCCGGACGTGGTCGCTATCCCAGTAGTAGGGATTCTTCTCCAGCCGGATGCGATCCCGAATTCGCCGGGATTTCAGAATGAACGGGCCGTTGCAGACGATGTTCTCGGGCTTGGTCCAGGCCGGATAGCCGTACCGCTCCACGCAATGCCGGGGTACCGGAGACATCGGGTAGAAGCCCACGATCTCCAAAAAATAAGGAACGGGGTGGTTGAGCGTGATTCGCAACGTATGAGGATCGACGACTTGGATTCCCACCCGGCGGAAATCGTACAGGAGCCAGTCATAGTCCTCCGCCGCGGGATCGCGCGGCACGGCGGAGGCCCGCTGAAACCGCCGTCTCCTTCCGCCGATCTCGACGACGTAAACCGGCTCGCCGGAGGGATCCCCGGAGGCGGGCGCGTCGTCCGCCGCCGGGCCGTCGTTCGAGGCCGGCACGGAACCGAGGCCTTCCACGGCCAACAGTCGTCCGTAAAGCACGGTGCCGCGCGCGAAGGGTGCCGCTCCCGGCGGGCGATCGGGCAATTCGATTTCCACGGGATCGCCCACCGCCACCCGGCCGGCCGTATACTGCTCGGCGTGGCTGACGTACCACATCTCGTATGCGTACTCGGCCGCCGTCTCCGGGTGCAGAAGCCGTTGGAAGGACCAGTGGAAATCCTCGGCGGTGATCGGGCGACCGTCGGACCACCGCGCTTCCCGGCGGAGGCGGAAGGTGTACCTCTTTCCGTCGGGTGAGATTTCCCAGCTCTCGGCCACGCCCGGCAGCGGCTCGAGGGTCTGGGGATGGTACGACGTCAGCCCCTCGAAAACGGCCCACACCACGCGGCCTTCCGGTTGTCCCGTGACCAGGGCCGGATCGACCGTCTTGATCTCGGTGCCGTTGCAGAACGTGAAATCGGCCCGGTCGGGCCGCACAAGGGCCAGGGCGACGACCATGCCCGACACGACGAGCAAAAGCGTCGCGGCGGCAAGGACTCGGCTTAGCTGCCTCCTGTTACTCATGGCAACGCGGTACGGTCGGCGCTCGCCGCCGGGGGGTGAACTTGAGCCGTTCGCGATGTAACCGCCGAGCTACTACCGGTTCTGGTCACATCGCCCGTCGGATGCCGCGTATTTTGCTGCGGGGCTACAACGCAAACGGCTCCGGGAAGATTAAGGATCGGGATATTCTCGCTAGAATCCTCATCATACAGGTCCTCATAATACAGGGTAGGCCGGGCCGGGGAAACCGCGCGACAGGCGCGGACCGGGCAAAATACAATATCCCGCGACCGCGAGCCGGCGGGCCACCTTAGCGACAGCGCGGGCCTCGGGCAGCAGCCGTCGTTGTTACACACAAGTCAAGGGCCCCTCTCGGCCGGCTGGCTGGGGAGCGCGCCGGGTGGCTGGGGTCGGAGCGGAGCGGAGCCCCCAGTCGGCCGCCTTCACGGCCGGGTGGCTGGGGGGAAAATAGCCGGGTGGCCGGAAAGCGCGCCGGGTGGCCGGGGAGCGCGCCGGGTGGCTGGGGTCGCAGCGGAGCGGAGCCCCCAGTCGGCCGCCTTCGCCGCGCGGCCGCCGCCGGCTTACGCCGGCGGTTCGGGTTTCGTATATTTTGCGCAGGAACACCGCCGGCTCACGCCGGCGGCGACGCAAAACCGGGAGGGAACGCAGCATGGCCCGGCCTTCTAACGGCCAAGCATCCGCCGCCGGGACGACCGCCCCGTCGCCGACCGAACCGTTGCACATGGGAGCCGATTCCCAGCCGGGGCGACCGACTCGCCAATTGACGCTCTTCGATTCGGTCTGCATCATCGTGGGGATTATTATCGGGGCGGGCATCTACCGCACGACTCCCGACATCGCCTCCTTGGTGCCCTCCACGGCCGCCTTGGTCGCGGTCTGGTTGCTGGGAGGGCTTTTGTCGCTACTTGGGGGACTTTGTTACGCCGAACTGGCAACCACCTATCCCCACGCCGGCGGAGACTACGTATTCTTGACCCGGGCCTACGGCCGCCGCATGGGCTTCCTCTTCGCCTGGTCGGAGCTTTGGATCGTGCGGCCCGGCTCCATCGGCATGATGGCCTTCATCTTCGCTCAGTACGCCTGCGAACTCCTGCCGGGGTTTTCGCAGCACTCGCGCGCGGACGAGATGCTCCTGGCCGCGGCCGCCGTAATCGTGCTCACGTTCATCAACGTCCTGGGAATTCGCGAAGGGAAGTGGACCCAAAATCTATTGACGGTGCTGAAGGTGCTCAGCCTGGCGTTGATCTTCTTGGTCGGCATGGTCTTGGTGCCGTGGCTGGGCGGAACTCCCAGAGAGACGGTGCAAGCCCAGATCGCCCCCCCCGATTCCAATTTTCGCTTGGCCATGATCCTCGTCTTGTTCACCTACAGCGGTTGGAATGAGATGGCATACGTGGCGGCGGAGGTGAAAAATCCCCATCGCAACATCCTCCGCGCCCTGATCCTGGGCACCCTCTCCGTGACCGCCGTCTACGTCCTCGTGACGCTGGCTTTCACCCAGGGGCTGGGCTTCCTGGGCGTTCGAGCGTCGAAGGCGGTGGCCAGCGATCTGCTGCGGATAGCCTTCGGCGAGTGGGGCGGCAGGGCCATCGCCCTCATCATCTGCGTTTCCGTGTTAGGCTCCATGAACGGACAAATCCTCACCGGGGCCAGGGTCTACTACGCCATCGGCAGGGACCACCCGATCCTCAGCCCGCTCGCCCACTGGCACCCCAAACGGAACACCCCGATCCGCTCCCTCTTGATTCAGGCCGCCATATCGCTGGCGCTGATCGCCGCCCTGGGTCAGTACGAAAACGGCTTCATCAATTTGCTGAACTTCACGACCCCCATCTTTTGGACGTTCTTCGGTCTGGTGGGTTTTTCCTTGTTCGTATTACGGATTCGCGAGCCTGACCGGGATCGGCCGTATCGGGTCCATCTCTTTCCTCTCGTCCCCCTGATCTTCTGCGCGTCGTGCGCCTTCATGATCTATTCCAGCGTATCGTATGCCGTGGAACACCGCACCTATGAGGCGGTCTTGGCGATCGCCGTCCTGGTGATCGGTCTTGCGGTGAGTCTGTTCCTGCGTTCGTGCTCCGGGGGCCCCATCCCCGGCGAAACGCCTGCCAAGGAGACCGACGCATGA
>JAAZNR010000782.1 GCA_012798155.1 Thermogutta sp.
GAATGGGCGTCGAGAGCGTGGTATCCGCCGGTTGAGAGTCTAAGGAGTTTCAGCCCGGCGGATACTAGGAAAAACCGAGAAGGATACCGGGAAAAACCGAGAAGCGAGAGATGGCAACACGCGTGGCAATCATGGGGGCCACCGGCTACACGGCCCTCGAATTGATCAAGATCCTTTTGCGGCATCCGCAGGTAGAGATCGTGGCGGTCACGAGCCGTCAGGAAACGTCGCCGATTTCATCGATTCACCCGTCCCTGACGGGAAGGCTGGACTTGCCGCTTCAGAACCTAAGCCCGGCCGAGATTTCGGCCCGAGCGGAATGCGTTTTCGGTTGCTTGCCCCACGGGGCCTCGGCCGAGGTCATTCCCGACATCTTGCGCGGCGGCGCCCGGGTGGTCGATTTTTCGGCCGACTATCGCCTAGCCTCGGCGGATGTGTACGAGGAATGGTACGGGCATAAGCATCCCGATCCCGACCGGTTGGGCGTCGTGCCCTACGGGTTGCCGGAACTCTTCCGCGACCGGATCGTCGGCGCGGACTTGGTGGCCAATCCCGGCTGCTATCCCACCCCGGTGATTTTGGCCCTCAGCCCGCTCCTCAAGGCCGGCTCGATCTCCGCCGAGGACATCATCGTGGACTCCAAGAGCGGGGTGTCGGGGGCGGGGCGGTCGCCGAAACTGACGACGCATTTCCCGGAGTGCAACGAAAGCGTCTCCGCCTACGGCGTCGGCCGGCATCGCCACGTGCCGGAGATCGACCGGATTCTCACCGAATTCGGGGGGCGATCCACGTCGATCATTTTCACGCCGCATTTGATCCCCATGGATCGAGGCATCCTCAGCACGGCCTACTCGCGACCGCAAGGGAACGTATCAGAGGAAGCGATTTTGGACTGTCTCCGCGAATTCTACAAGGACGAGCCTTTCGTACAGGTCGTCGATCATTTGCCGGGCACGAAGGATACCCTGGGCAGCAACTTTTGCCACATCACGGCCCGTGTCGTGCGAGGGCGGGTCGTCACGATCAGTTGCATCGACAACCTGGTCAAAGGGGCGGCGGGGGCCGCCGTCCAGAATTTCAACCTGATGTTCGGATATCCGGAAACGACGGCCTTATGAGCCGTGTTTCGCGCCTTGATTCCCATTTCCCCCAGCGCCCCCCGCGGCATGTCGAGGAGAAAACGGCCATGTCGGTTCGCGTACCCAAGGGATATCTCGTTTCCGGCGTGCACTGCGGCCTGAAACGGGATCTCCGCAAGCCGGATTTGACGCTCATCGTCTCGGAATTCAACGCCTCCGCGGCCGGAGTCTACACGCAGAATCTGGTCTGTGCCGCCCCCGTCCAATTGGATCGCGAAAGGACGCCGAGCGACCGCATCCGGGTGGTGGTGATCAACTCCGGCAACGCCAACGCCTGCACCGGCGATCGGGGACTGGAGGACGCCCGGCAAATGGCCCGCCTGGCCGCCCGCGCCGTCGGCGTGGAAGAAGATCAAGTGCTCGTGATGTCCACGGGCGTGATCGGCGTCTATTTGCCGATGGACAAGATCGCCCACGGCATCGAATTGGCCGCCGCGCGGCTGGGAAATGATGAAGAGGCGCTGATTTTGGCCGCCCGCGGCATGATGACCACGGACACCGTCTACAAATTGGCCGGGCGAACCATTTCCTTGGCGCGGCGCGAAGTGCAGATCACGGGCATGGTCAAGGGAGCGGCCATGATGGGTCCCAACCTGGCCACCATGCTGGGCGTCGTCTTCACCGATGCCGCCCTCGATCCTCAAACCGCCCAAGGCATCCTCCGCCGGGTCGTGGACGACACGTTCAACTGCATCAACGTGGACGGCCACATGAGCACCAACGATACGGTGCTGCTGCTGGCGAACGGGGCCTCCGGCGGGCCTCCCTTGAGCGGCGACCTGCTGGAGGAATTCACCCGCGAATTGCACGAACTGTGCGGAGAATTGGCCCGGATGATCCCCGCCGACGGCGAGGGGGCCACCCATCTCGTCACCATCGAGGTGGAAGGCTGCCGCACGCGCGAGGACGCCCTGCGGATCGCGCGGTCCATCGCCAACAGCCCCCTCGTCAAGGCGGCGATTCACGGCGCGGATCCCAACTGGGGACGGATCATCTCGGCGGCCGGTTATGCCGGCGTGAAATTCGACCCCATGAAGGTGGACCTTTACATCAACGGCCGCCTGCTGTATCGCGCCGGATCTCCCGTGGATTTCAACGACGCCGAGGTTTCGGCCTCCATCCGTGCGGAAAAGGACACGCACGTCAAGCTCGTCTTCGCGGAGGGGAATGCGGCAGGGCGCTTTTGGACCACGGATCTGACCCCGGAATACGTGCGACTGAACGCCGATTACCGGACCTGACTGGACTTTTGCAAATTGTGGTGACAAGTTCTCGTCCGCCTTGGAAGAGGGTTATGGCGAGGGCAATTAGCCGCGACAACGGCTTGCCGTGATTGCCCAATTTCACCCAGCCCTCACCCGCTGCCCCTCTCCCAGAGGGAGAGGGGAGCAGTTTGCAAAAGTCCAGACCTGACCACGAACCGGCCGAGGTCTCGGCACTCGTCCTCCCCGCTTGGATGGAACGGCCGCCGATGAGACGATCCGCCCGTCATCACCGGCGGGCCGGAACTTTGCTATATTGATGGTTGGTAAGCGTTCACGGGGATTATCCCAATCCTCGCGGGGGAGGCCGCGTAAATGAGGCTGTCCCCTTTGGGCGTGAAGGGGCGGCTACGTCTCTCGGCCCGCAACGGCGCGGGAGAAGTGCCCGTCGCCGGCCCGTGAATGGTTACGATAGTTATGATGTGTGCCCATAGCGACTGCGACGATCGACGGATGGATCGGGGGCTTGCACGGTCGGCATGGGGGGGACGTTCCGCGACGATGCCCGCCGCCGGCCGCGATTCTCGGTTTCGGGCGAAATGCGTTCAAAGCTGAATCAAAACTGAAGCTGAATCAAAACTAAGGATTCGCAAACATGGCGGGTCATTCACACTGGGCCGGTATTAAACACAAAAAAGCGGCAGTGGACGCCAA
>JAAZNR010000783.1 GCA_012798155.1 Thermogutta sp.
CGCAACGACAGGCTTCCCGAACGCGGCCGCCTCCGCCAGCACCAGCCCGAACGATTCCTGCCGCGAGGTCAGCGCCAGCACGTCGCAGGCGGCCAGCCAAGGGCGAACGTCCGGTTCGAACTCGCCGATGCGGCCGCGATCCCCCAGGGCCGCGGCCAAATCGGATCGCAACGGTCCCTCTCCCAAAAAGACGGGCACCGTCGGCGGGAGGTCTTGCCGCTGGGCGAGCAAGGCCGTCGCTCGCACAAGCAGCAGCGGATCCTTGCGGGGCGAGAACCGTCCCAGCCACAGGACCATGACGTCCCGCGGCGCCAAGCCCAGCGCCGACCGCAGCGCGGCGGCCTTGTCCCGCACCGCGGAACACTCCACGTCATCCGCGGTGAAACGCAGGGGATTATGGATCACGCGGGTCTTGGCGATGTCGATAAAAGGCTCGCACACCCGCCGCGCCGCATGGGACTCGAAGATGACGCGCCGCGACCAGCGAGTCAATCGCCGCGCGACGGCGGGGAGCGGCGCCAGACGCCTCGGCCAATAGGCGGGATGCAGGATTTCGTGGACGTGCCAGACGTGAGGTACGCGGGCCAGTCGCGCCGCCAGGGCCGGCTCGAAGATCACCGAGGAATTGCTGTACACTAGGTCGAAGCCGCGGCGCCGAATCAGCGCCGCATACCGTAGCACCCGCAGCCAACCCTTGCCCCACAAGTTCCGCCGATACCACCACGACGGCTCGAATCCCAGCCACCATGCCCAGGGTTCGACGGACGTCGGCCGGCCCCCTCGGCGGCAGCGATCGACCATAGGCCCGTCGCAGGCGAAGCGGACGTCCAGCTCGTAAGCGTCCGGCTGCGTCCCCGATAAGAGCACGTCCAGGCACAGTTCCGCGCCGCCCTGACATCCCGAATGGGCCGCCACCAAGACGCGCGGCCGCCGGGCGTCGCCGCCGCGTTCGCCGGTTCGATCGTTCCGGGCGAGGTCCGTCACTCTCGGGCCGGCTCCGTCGGCGTGCCGCGTCGCCCCGCGGCGCCGAATCGCAGTTGATCCCAGGCATCCTTGATCCGATACACGAGCGGCGGCCAGATGCGTTCGTGGAGGACGGCCTTCGCCTGCTCGGGCAGTTCTCCGCCGCATTCCGCGAAAAAGCGGCGGAGACTCCAGTAACGCGGCCAGTCGCGGCCGAAGCGGGCCTCCACGGCACATCGCGCCATGAGCGACATGAAACCCTCCCGAATCTCCCGGCGGTCGCTCTCGCGCCATCCCTCGGCGCGTTCCAGGTAGGCGACCAAGGCGCGGTAGCGACGTGCCGGCATGTCGGCCGCATTGCTCTGCCCTCCGCCGTGCACGCGATAGCCGATCAGCTCCTCCGGCAGCAGCTCGATCCGCGCCATGCGGGCCAATTCCAGAAAATAGATGAGGTCTTCGCCGTCCTGGGTCCAGTCGGGAAACCGCAGGGGCAAGTCCCGCCGTACGAGAAGGCTGGAAATGCGGAAGGGGTTGTCGGCCGCCACGCGGCCCGGCCGATACCGCTCCGCCGCGGGCACCGCCGACACGTCCACGTGGCCGTTCTGTCGCCCGAAGTAGTACCAGTTCGTATGGATGCAATCGACCGCCGGGTCGGCGCGAACCGCCGCCAATTGGCGGGCCAGTTTGTCGGGATGCCATAGATCGTCGGCATCGAGGAAGGCGATCCAGTCGCCGTGCGAGGCCTCGATGCCGCGGTTGCGGGCCGCCGACTCGCCCCGATTCTCCTGCCGCAGCACGCGGACCGTCGGACCGAAGCCCTCGGCCACGGCCGCCGAATCGTCCGTGGAGCCGTCGTCCACCACCACGATTTCCTCGGGCGGGCGGGTCTGCCGCAGGACGGACTGGAGCGTCTCGGGCAAGTACCGCGCGGCGTTCCACACGGGGATCACGACGCTGACC
>JAAZNR010000784.1 GCA_012798155.1 Thermogutta sp.
CTCTGTCGCCGGGATGATCGGCTTGTCAAAGGCTTGCTTCCCGGGGATGTAAAGGCGGAAGTCCTTGACGATTATTCTGTCCGGTATGATGGTATCCGCGACCGCCCAGCGCACCTTAAACCTCACCCAGTAAGTCCCGGGATCAAAAACCGGGATTTCGATCCGCTGGAGCAGATGCCAAAGATAGTCGGCGGAGGTATCCTTGCTTCCCGTCGGCAGAGTGAAGTTTTTATTGCCCATCAAGATGGGTTGTCCCGCGTAGTTATCCCTAACCTCCCAAATCACCTGGAAGGTCCGCCCGTACAGGTTCTGGTTATCGACGAAATCCGCGAGGGTGACATAGGGGACGGGATCCAATTCCCCATAATGCTCTTGATCATTGAAGGAATAATAGAACCTTGCCTGCTTCGGTTCGAGACGGGTAAAGGCGAAATCGTGTAAATAGAGGGTGGTCGAAACATTGACCGCGTCGACCCAGCCTTCACGGTAGCGTCCCCCAATATAAAACCCCAGGAGTGTATATGGGGGTTTAGGCAACCCGGTCCCCGCGTCCACATAGAACTGCGTCGGGCCTTGCCCAAACGGCGGGGATGCCAGGTACTTCAATGCCGGCACCGTAAAGCGTACCTGTCCTACCCCCTCCAATGCCCCGTTGTACCAACGCGCGCCCATATAGTTACCGGACGCATGGGATTCGGTACCGCCGGAATTCGTATAAAACTTATACTGGTTTCCGGCGCCGTCCTTCACGAGAAGAAGGATATCCATTTGCGTGCAGCGAGGCACGTCTTTGCAGCCCAGAAAGGTGAAGCCGGTGGCCCACGTAGGGATCGGCAAGGGTGTCTTCAGAAGAAGTGTCCCGCTATTACCGGCGCCGGTGTTGAAGGAAATCCTCAAGCTGTTCTCTCGCTGGGCCAGCGACAAGGCGCCTGTGCCCTTTTCCACTTGCCAATTCTCCGCTTGGGCCAACTCCGGCAATAATTGCACCTGGGCGGCCCCTTGCAGGCGGGCATTGCCGCCGTCCGGACCGCCGGCAAGGACGGATCCCGCACATAGAAGGATGTATCCCGCAAATAGACGGAGACTCACTAGGACCGGGAGTATGGACCCTTGCGAACGGCGCATCATCGTCCCTCCTTCACCGGGTCGATGCGGAAGCGGCCCCAGGTCGGCGGATTGATCTGCGATTCGCTGAACAGGTCGCTGACCATGCCGGTGATGGGGTTGGCCCAGTACATCCGCAGTTCGTTTTTCGTGCCGCTCTTGTCGGAATAGACGATGCCGAAGTCGCCGCGGTAGGTCTTGTCGGGCGCCGGGGCGAAGCCCAGGTCCTTCAGCGGAATCGCCGCGCGTAAGTTATAGCCATCCCCGAAGCGATCGATGGCGATCGCGGCGTCTTTCAAGACTTCCACCCGGTCGATCTTCGTCGTGCCGACGGGGGAGGCAAAGGGCACGGGGTCGGTGACGCCGGGGACTTTGTAGCGGTACAGCACCGCCGCCGGTTTATTCTCGAAGACGCTGATGACCAGGCGCAGGTCGCCGGGGATGACCTGCTCGCTGTCGTTGTCCGCGACCGTCCGCAGCTCGAACTCCACCGCGTCGCCGGTCTTGAACAGCAGGCGCGGATCATTGCCGCCGTTGATCATGGGGGTCTGATCGTGCACCCCTTGCAGCCCCAGGTAGAGATTCCGGTCATCGAAGGTCCAGGTGGCGTTGTCAACAGATCGGCCCGGCCCGAAGGCCCAGCGGGCCGAGGCGATGTCGCTGAAATTGAAGACGGACCAGTCGGGGACGCCGTTCTCGTCCAGTTTCGCTTGGCCCTTGACCCGCGTGATCGCCAGCACTTTGGCGGCGGCCTGCTTCACCGCGTGCTGCGCCAGGAATTCCCGGCATGCGGCATGTTGCGCCTCGCTGTAGGTCAGGTCCTGCGCGGGGAATCGCCGGACCGTCTCCAACCCGCTGACTTGCGCGATGACGGACGCCTCGCGGCAACTGTCCACGGGCCCGCCCACATAGTACTTGCCGTCCCGCGGGTTCTGGAAGAACTCGCCGCCGAAAGGCTCGCCGCCGGCACATAAGGCTTTCAGGCTCATGCCTCGGGCCGGTTCGTCGGGCAGGATCTCCGGCGCCCCGCGGCAGTCCTGGAACAGGTTGCCGACATACAGGCCGTCCGTGGTGAAGAAGAAGTTCCTTCCCATGTTCGAGTTCATGCAGAAGACCTCGCCCACCCCCGGCACCTGCGCCGACCCAAGAACATACAGAGGACCAATAATCAGTCCGCGTTTGGCCGGCGGCGCGGTAAAAGAGCCGTGCACCCCCGGCCACTGGTTGGGATAGGTCCACAAGAGCTTCCCGTCGGGGGCGAACATCATCATGGGGTTCTGGCCGATGAGGGTCCGGCCCTGCGTGTCGCTCCAGATCGAGGAATCGACGGATCCCAGGCATGCCACGCGGGCGATGCACTCGGCGTCCTGGATGTCATAGACCGGCGCGCCGCAGTCGTTCCATTGCTTGACCGGCAGCTTCCAGAGCTGCTGATGGTAGCCGCCGTCGTTATCGCTCCCCGGCAGATAGACCGTCAGGTCGGGCCCAATGGCATACCGCCAAGAAAGCGTATCCAACCGCATGCCCTTCAATTGGGGGAGGGTGAAGAACTGGATTTCGTTTTCCTGCACCAGGCCGTCGCCGTCCCGGTCAACCCAGAGAAATTGGCTATGACATTGGGGATCATTCAGCATCAACCATTCATGCCATCCGTTCGTGCCATCGAACGAGCCGGGATACTTCTTTTTCAGCTCCTCCAATTGTTCCGGGGTCTCCGTCATGTGCTTGAGCACGATGTCCGGATAGGTATTGGTGTTGGGCCATGAAGTGGGGTTGTAAGCAAAAATGCGAACGGAGCCCATGGCCGCCAGAGGACGGGCTGAGTTCGAATCAAAGTCGGTCACGATCAGCGCGTGGCTGTTGCCGGACAGCAACAGCGTGCGATTTCCGACCTTGCGGACATCGATCTTCTGGCCTTCCATGCTCAGGCTGAAAAGGTCCTCGGCGGTGGTGGGCCGGTGCAGGGTGCCGGTCACCCGCCACAGCCCTTTTTCCCAGTCCAACTCGCAGATATTGCCCAGCACGAATGCCTGGTTCGGGTTAAGCGGATTGACGTTCGTGCACATGGCCGCGTACCAAGTGGTACCGCAGAACTCCTGGAGGAACCGCCCATCCACGGCGTTCCAGACGCTGACGCGGCGGGGCGTGTTGTCGTATTCCGCAACCCAGAGGCGGTTCGAGCCGTCCACGGCGATCCCCCAGGGCAGGAACATGCCGTCAGGCTCATACGCGCCGACGAGGGATCGGCCGCCTTTCTTTCCGATCGTCCGCAGGAGCGCGCCATCCGGCGAAAGGACCTTGACGCACATGGCCTCGCCCCAGTCGGAGACGTACAGCTTGCCCTCGGCGTCCAGGGCCAGGCCGACCGGCGCCGAGAGGTCGGCCGTGATGACCGGCGTCGCCTTGCCCTGAGTATCGATCTTGACCACCTGTTTGCCGGAAACGGCATACAGCGTTCCGTCCGCGGCGCCGGCCGACCCCGCCGGGCTTGGCAGCGGTATTTCGGCGGTTGTTTCGCCTTCCTTCGGGTCCACGACAATGATCTTATTTTCGTAGTAAAGCGAGGCGTAGAGCTTCCCGCCCGCCAGGGCCAGCCCCATCGTCTGCCGCTGACACCATTCGGGGTTGAAGCCGTGACCGGCCGCCACTTCCCCCTCCGGCCGGCGGAGCTTGCGCCACTCGCTCTCCGGCGGGATGGTCGCAATAACATGCAGAAATTGGCCATCGCTCCAGGGGGCATAGGCCCCTGTTTCCGCATGGACGCGCAAGATTCCCACCTTGTCAGGGGGCAATTGAACACCGGGCAAAACAGGACCGCCGACCAGCACATAGAGGTACCGGCCATCCTCGACCATCATGCCGCCGCCGATTCCGCCGATGCCCCACT
This sequence comes from Thermogutta sp., assembly GCA_012798155.1. Taxonomy (GTDB): domain Bacteria; phylum Planctomycetota; class Planctomycetia; order Pirellulales; family Thermoguttaceae; genus Thermogutta. The sequence continues at coordinate 3,992 of JAAZNR010000784.1, forward strand.
GCCGCCGGCCGGTCAGATCCGTCGCCAACACCGTCGTGGCGCCCTCGGAAAACGGCGCGGAGACATACACCCGGTCCTTGCCTACGGCGACCGCCATCGGCGGCATGTGGTTGGAGAGCCATCCCCCGGTTCCGCCGGCGTTCGTATAGGGCGGGTTGCCCGGATTGCCATAGGCGAACTCCCATTTCACGTCGAATTCCTCGTGGCACAGGCCGCGCACGCGGTACTCGCCCGCCGGCACCGGATGGCCGTTGTCATCCGTGCCGTCCCAGTAGTCCGTGTTTTGGCCGGCTTTTCTGGGATAATCGCCGATCAAATTGCGTACCCGCGTACCATCCGGTTTCTCGATCACCAAGGTCGCGGCGCCATCGAACGGCATGGTATAGGAAATCGGCACCGGCCCTTCCGTTTGGTACAGCAGCTCCTGTTGCTTGGCGAGCAGCGAAAGCCGTTGCACCGAAGGCGACGGCTCCACCTTGCCATGACCGAGCAGGCGGAGCGTGCCCCACGCATTGACGTTTTCCCAGAAGAAGGCCCGCTGCGGGGTCCGCGGGTTGATCACGTCCGCAAAGCGGTGAGCGGGCCAGTTACGGCCGGAGGCATCCCCCCAAAAGAACTCCAGCCCCATGCGAATTTCGTCCCCGGCCTTGAGATTGCGTCCGTCCCGGGTGATCAGCTTCCATGGCAGAGCCATCTCCTGCACGTAACCCTGCCCGTCCGCGTCCTCGACAAAGGCTTCCCTCGCTCCGGCTGCAATCGCGTCCGGCAGGTCCGCGAAATCGGGGTCGGTCTCCTTGCTCCACATCCCGTAATGAATGCTCATGGCCGGCTGTTGCTTGTCCGTGTAGTACCAGCAGTTCACGTGGGCGGCGCGATCGCTCTGGAGGCGAATCTGCACCGCATCGCTCTTCCAAGCGTCATTCGCTTCCGCCACGGGCTGGATATGATTGACCAGCGGCGTCCGGTCCTTGAACCGGAAGGAGAAATACAGCCCATCCGCATCGTACATGACGGCCACGCGCACGCTGTTGGTCTTCTCCAGGGCGGCCAGGTCGTAGCAGCAGACGATCTCGCCGGAAAGGTCCCAGTCATCCAGCCTGCCGTCGATGGCCACTTTGCCGGGAGCGGGTACCGCGCGGAGTTCGTAATTATTCGTCTGCTGCCCCTGTGCGATTCCACGGCTGCCGATCAGTGCCGCGAACATCATCACTGTGAACCATCCGGTTTTTCGCGGGTTGGCCTTCATGCTCTTTCTCCGAGGCTGTGAATGAACGGCAGGACTCTCTTTTGGTAAAAGAATCGCAGGATTCTCTTTTTTCGGTAACGGTTCCCGGGGTTCGCGCTCTTCTCATGCCTGGCGGAACCCCACGGCGGCGGACCGAGGGCAGCGATCCGCCGGCCGAGGGCGGTCATGCGGCGGGGCGACGGCAGTGATTCGGCGGGGCGACGGCAGTCATCTTGAAACGGGGGGTTCGACCTGTCAAGTCCGCCGCAACACCCTGGCGTCGTTTGCGTCACGGGTAGCCGTTCACGCGCCTGCCCGGTCTGTCACTGCAACGCGGAGGCGCAGAAGCTGTTTGTGAAACGCAGGGGGCGCAGAGGACGCGGAGAAGACAGAAAAACAACGAAGAATTGCTAGCCCGAACTCTAAGTTCTTGGCGTCCTCTGCGTTTCCATTCCTATCATTTTGCGTAGCCGTCCCTGAGCCGCCGGGAGCCGAAACGCCGGCCGCCAACGCACGCCGGCGGGTGGAAACGCTCGATAGAAGCATAAACGGCGCACATGAGCCGCCGGCGTAAGCCGGCGGTGGAAGCTCTGCGAAGCGGTCCGGCTGGGGACTGCCTTCCGCTGCGACCCCGGCTACCCGGTCGAGGCAGGTCGCAATAAGGCGGAAGCCCCCTCAAGGCTCACCCTTCTATTTGCACGCCGTTTCCACTATGTGCACGCCGTTTTCACGCCGCCGGCCGTCCCGGATTGTCCGACCAGCACGGCGCGAAAAGTTCAGCAAATACGTCGGGATTGCA
>JAAZNR010000098.1 GCA_012798155.1 Thermogutta sp.
GACCAGCTTGGCGGTACCCTCACTGCTGATCAAGACGTTGCTGAGCTTGAGATCGCGGTGCGTCAGCCCCTGGCGATACGCATAATCCAGACCGCTCAGGACGTCGATCATGATCCGGGTGGCTTCCAGAGGCTCCAGCTTCTTGCGAATCTTCAAAAACTCCCGGAGGTTCTGTCCCTCGACGAACTCCATCACAAGGTAATAAGAGCCGTTGTAGGAAGAGACCTCGTAGACCGGCACGATGTTGGGATGGCGCAAGACCATTCCCAACTGCCCCTCCCGAAGGAACTGGCGATAGCATTCGGGATTCTCGCTATACCTCTTGCGAAGTACTTTGAGGGCCACCACTTGGTTGTTGGTTTGATTGACGGCGCGGAAGACCCGGGCGAAGCTGCCCGCCCCGACCAAATACATGACCTTGTAATCGCCGTAAAAAAAGCCGTCGCGATCCCCTTTGAGGAGTTTTTCGATCTGGTAATTGGTGAGGTACTCTCGCCGAACGAGGAATTGGAGAAACTCATCGAGAGGCACATTGCGACGCCCCAACTCCGACCAGATCCGCCGGAGGTCCCAATCGCTGATCAAGCCCAGCTCCAGCGCGCGTTCGGCGGTTTTTTCAGCCGTCCAATCGGTAGCCATACTCTCTGCTCCGGTGCGTTGAAAAACCGACTCCCTCATGCCCCATGACAAGGCAGTCGGCAATCGCCTTGAGACCAAGCTTCCTCTATCGTACGTTTGATTTCCGCTCGTCGCAACGAATCAGCAACCCCTCCCTGGAGGAGGAGTATCCCATCTCTTGTACAACCTCAGGGTCGATTTTGCTCACCAACTCCCCGCAAATAATCGCCGTGCGAACGCTCCGCCGCGACATCGTTTTCCCCCAAATCATCATGGCACGGCCGGGAATCCTTTCGTAAAATGAAGTTGTGCGTAAGGTCGGGGCGGCAACCACGAAATACAAGGCGTGGGAAAGTGGGCGGAATTCAACCGGGAAAGTTCGGTGCCGGATCATGAACGGCATCCTGCTCAGAGGAGCGGAGGCGTTCGGACGCCGGCATCTCGATCAGGGTGCCGGTCCTTGCGGTCGCCGCATCCGTTTCCTCGGCGGTCGAATGGATCTTTTCCATCGGCCTCGTCTTTAGGGCATCGGCTGCATGAAGGATTCTTCGGCGGAAAGTTTAGCCAAGTCTCCCGCCGTATCGGGAGAATCGGCCGCGCGCATTGCCTCGCGGCCGGGCGAATCCGCGCAACGCGGCTCGCCCGAATCGCCTACCGAAATCTGGCTGGACGGCGGAGTCCTGGCCTGCGCCTGCCTTCGATGCGGCGCCCCGATGTCGATTCGCCTCTGGCTGCGGATGGCGGATTGCTGGCGCTGCGGCCTGAGCATCGAACTGACCGAGGAGCAAGAGCAGCAGGCGGTGCGCTTGCTGCAACAGTGGGAGGCGGAGAGGGAGCAAAGGACGGCCGACGCGGCCTCCGCCATTCGCCCCACCGTTTCCCGCGCGGCCCCCAAAACCCAACCCAGAGACACGGGGTCGAAAGCGACGGATGCCGCGACCGCGAAGTCCGGCCGTTGGGCCGCGGAAGTGGCCCCCGGGACGTCGCCTGAGTTGACGCTGGTTCCCCGTGATGCTCGCCGCCGAAACGAGGTGCCGCGGCGCGAATGGTACCGCGAGGCGGCAGTCGCCGCGCGTCCGCAATCACTGGCCCGGACTTTTTGGAGTGATTTGCCGGCCTGGCTGATCAGCTTGATCTTCCACATGGTGGCCCTGTTGCTGCTGGCTTTGCTCACGGCCCCCGGTTTGCCGCAACAGCCCGCCATTACCCTCTCGACCTCCATCAATTATCGAGATCTGGAGGGAGAAGACGGGCTTTTGCTGGAGCGGGAGGAGATCCCGGCGGAATTCGAGGAGGCCGGCCTCACCGTCCCCATCGACATCGTCGCGGACGCCCCGCCCGGCATGGACGAGGTGGAAGTCCCCTCCGTCGCCGATCCCGTTCCGCTGGATATCTCCAGCTACTTAGCCAGCATCAACGTCGCGGCGCCCTTGGCCCCGCCGCCGGTGGGAGCCATGTTCGCCGGCCGGGACCCGAGCGTCCGCAGCCGCCTGCTGCAGCAAGGGGGCGGGACGAACGAAACCGAGGCCGCCGTTGCGCGAGGCCTTCGCTGGTTGGCGCGATACCAAAACGCGGACGGTAGCTGGAGCCTGCATGCCTTCAATCGCGCACCGGGGGCCGTCGGTGATGAAGACGGCCTAGGGCAAGAGTCGGACGTGGCGGGCACCGCCTTGGCGCTC
>JAAZNR010000099.1 GCA_012798155.1 Thermogutta sp.
CGATGCCAGTCCAGCGTGGAGTCGTAAGGGGCCAGCATGGTGAGGGCATAGGCGTAGACCAGGCCGCACCATTGCACGGGCAATCCCATCCAGTTGGGCGCGACCCAATTGGTGGCCCCATACACGGGAATGGTAGCGTAGAGCATGACGGGGTGTTCCGCCCAGAGATAGACGAACGGGATGCCGGTAATCGCCCATTTGCGGGCCAGTTCCAGGTATTCCTTGTTCCCGGTCAGTTCGTAGCCGCGGACGTAGGCGGCGACCAGGTGCGCGGAGGCCAAGATGTCCGGCGTGTGCAGCGACAGCTCCCAGACCTGCGCCCCCCGCGGAGTGCGGAATCGCTTCATGTACTCCAGCGTGCGGACTCCGGCTTGCAGGGCATCCTGGTCGCCGGTTTCGTAGGCGTATTCCAAGAGCTGCTTGGCGTACAAAGCGCAATGGCCGCTTGCGGTGTCCTCGAAGTGCCCCTTGAGGTACGGCCCCGAGTAGCGATAGGAGCAGTCCGGTTGCTGGGCACGGACGGCCTGCTCCGCTCGGTTCCGCTGGAACTCCGCCCAGAGGTCGGCCCGGCCGGTCAGGAAGAATGCGTAGTCGTCGGAGAGGTGGGCGCCGCCGGGGACCAAGGTCGGCGTGGCCGGGACCTCTCCCGTGATCCTCCCGATGGTCGAGGCCATGTCGGCGAAGAATTGCCGTTTCCAGTTCGGTTCCACGCAGTGCCCCCAACCTTCGTCAGTGCGAAGCGGTCCCTGCGTGAGCGCCCAAAGCACCAGCTCCTCCTGCTCCTTGGGAGACCGTGGGGGATCGGGCGGTTCCGGCAGACCGTGCCGCTGCACGGCCCAAAGCACGGCGTCTTCCAGCGTTTCGTGTTTCAGTCGTAAGAAGGCCTCGTAACGCGTGCCGACCAGACTCATGCGATGTTCGGCCGTCCCGTCCACGAAATTCGGCGTGGCGTAGGTCGGTTGCAGCCGCATGTCGTCCCAGCTCAAGGCGACGGTGGCTCGATCCGTGGTGAAGGCGACGAGGGGCATGGTGATCTTGAGCCGATCCGGTGCGAAGCGGAGGTGCTCCGGCGTCTCGATATCGGCCTTGGAGGAGCTAGGCTCTCCCTTGCCCAGGTATTCCAACCCGGCGAATAGCCCCTGCTCCAACCCGCCGCGGGCACGGACCACGGGGCCTTCCACAAGCTCGTCGGCATCGACCCGGAAGCGGATCGCGTCGCCGGCCGGTCGGACGGCCACGCGGATGCCGTCTCCCGACAGGTCCAGGCCCCCGGCGACGGCCCGAACTTGGAGGGCGGGGATGCGGGCGAATTGGCCGGGCCTCCCCGGTTGCGACGGCGCCGCCACCGGTGCGATCACCGCCAAAATCGTCTCGCCTTTCCGCAGCCTGGCCAGGTTGGAGTCTTGGGCGGCCTCCAGCGTCATCCCCGCCTCCCCCGGCACCTCGCAGCCGATCCATTCCGCCGGGGCGGCATCATGCACGACCACGGCCTGCCTGGCGACCGGCGGACCATCCGGCAATTCGAGTTTCAATTCCACGCAATCCAGCGGGCGATCCGCCGCGGTCGGTTGCCGCAATTCCACGCGCTCTCCCGCAGCCAATTCCACCGGCTGCCCGCCGTGCCGAAAGGCAACGGGCTTTTTCCCCACGTTCCGCACGAAAAAGGCGACGGCATCATCCTCCGCCGCGACTTGTTCCACGACCAGCGGCGCCGCCGTCAGGGGGATCACGCGGACCTCGGCGATCTCGAACCGGCCCTCGGCCGTGCCCGGATCGATCCGCAGATTGCGGAGTCCGCCCGGGGCATGAATCCCCACTGTGTACGTGTGCCACCGGCCGTCCGCCGTGATCCCGAAATGCCCGGCTTTGTCCTCTCCGCGACCGGGAGAATCGCCGCAGGTCCAGTAGATGCCGAAGCCGCCGGGCACCGTGGTCCGATGGCGGATTTCCACTTGGTAGTCGTCGCCGGGAAGCTCCATGTCGCGGCTGATATACGGATCATCGCCGCGACTTTCCACCACGAGGACCCCGTTCTCGATCGACAACGAACATTGATTCTCGGCGCGAAAGCCGGCGGTATCCTCCTCGAAGGAAATCACCACCGGCTCTCCGCCGGGCATGAATTGCCGGGGATACGGGTTGACCGGCTCCGCGGCGGGCTGCATGCAAAGGACGGCGGTAACAATCCAACCGGCGAACATCATGGTCTTGGTCCCCTTTTCAGTGGCGCGTTGGAACTTTCCGGAAACATTGGAACTTTCCGAAAACGTAGCCGTTCACGCGCGTCCCCGTGTGGCATCGGAACGCGGACGCGCAGAGGCTGTTTTTGAAACGCAGAGGGCGCTGAGGACGCGGAGAAAGGAGAAAGTAGCCGCAACTCTCTCGTCTCTGCGTTCTCGGCGTTCTCTGCGTTTCCATCCTTTCATTCTGCGCAGCCGTCCCTGGGCCGATGGGAGCCGAAAAGCGAATCCGCCCATTCACTCCCAAAGGCGGCAGTCCCTTTGTCGCCGCTTTCATCGCAAGCATGAACCCAGTCCCCGACTGGGTGGCTGGGGTCGTAGCGTAGCGCAGCCCCCAGACGCCTCCGTCGGCCCGTGAACGGGTACCCTTTCGGAAACATTGGAACTTTACGAAAACAAGCGAGGGCTTCGCCGCGGCCGGCAATCCGGTCGGGCTAAGGTTCGACGGAACGCAACTCCCAAGCATAGACCGAAGCGGGCGGCAACACCACATCCACGCCCCAGTTTGCCGGAGAATCCTGCGGGACTTCGCCGGCCTCGGCGTCCAGGCGGCGGACGGTGAGCGGGCGATCGGGCAGGCCCCAACGGGCGGCATCGACCTCGATCCGCACGGGGATCGGCTCCTCGGCGGCATTGACGGCCAAGACGAGCAATCGCTTTTCTCGGGGGATCGCCCAGCAACCGCGAAACACGGCATCCGTGGTGACCCACATCGTGCCGCCCCATTGCCAATCGGCGCGGAGTTTGGGGATTTCTCCCAGGA
>JAAZNR010000785.1 GCA_012798155.1 Thermogutta sp.
CCCACCACCAGCTCACGCCGGCGGCTCTGGAATTCACCATCCGTTTTCCCTTGGAGCCTCCGGCGTAAGCCGGAGGTGTTTCGGCGCTACCCAGCTTCCACCGCCGGCCGGGTGGCCGAGAAAAATGGCCGGGTGGCTGGGGTCGTAGCGTAGCGCAGCCCCCAGACGCCCCGTTTTCGCGCTGCTTTCACCACCAGCTTACGCCGGCAGCTCTGGAATTCACCATCCGTTTTCCCTGGGAACCTCCGGCGTAAGCCGGAGGTGTTTCGGCGCTCCCCAGCCTCCACCACCGGCTTACGCCGGCAGCCCGGGTTGCCGGACGGCTTCTTACAGTTCCCAGCCGGGGCGATACTCGCGCGTCAACAGGGACGCGGCGCCGCCTGGCGAAAGGAGCCGCCCCGTCTCGGGGTCATACTCCACCCGCGAGCCGCACCGCAGGGCGATCGTCCCCAGATTGACCGTCTGCGACACGGCCGAGGCGGAAAGGAAGTTGCCGGGCGAGGCCTCCCCGCCGCGACAAGCCGCAACCCAAAGGTCCAGATGCGATCCCCGATCGGGCACGGCTCGGGCGAATTCCTCGCCCAGCACCTGCTCCAAAGGCGTCTGCTTGCCCTCGGCAAAGAGGATCGGATTCTGCCCCAGGAAGCCTGCCAGCACGGCGCCGCTTTCCCCGACGAAGAGGATTCCCTCGGGAGCCGGCCGCACGCCGGCGGCGTCCAGGGCCGCGGGCAAGCGGGGCTTCATGCCGCCGTCGTACCACCACAATTCCAGGCCCTCGCCGCCCGACCCGGGGGCGAAACCGAAGCGGAACGTGCAGCCGGCGGGATACGAATAGTCGTTATGAATGACGCGGCAAACGGTCTTCTCGGTCGTGCAGAGGTGCGTGCCCCAGCCGTCCGCGACCACGGCGGGCCCCAAACCCAATTGCTCGAATACCGGCCACAGGCTGTAGATGCCCATGTCCGCCATCGACCCGCCGCCGAAATCGTACCAGCCGCGAAACACGGTGTGGGTGTAGCAGGGGTGATAGGGGCGATCGACGGCCGGGCCGAGCCAGAGGTCCCACTGCAAGCCCGGCGGAACGGGCGGGCGGTCCCGCGGAATCTCGGCGTACTGCGGCCAGACCGGGCGATTGGACCAGTTGTGGATTTCGCGGAGCCGGCCGATCACGCCCTTCTTCACCGCGGCGGCGATCCGCGCATTTCCCGGCCCCGCGCCGTAGGCCAGCAGATGCGTGGCCTTGCCCGCGGCGGCGGCCGTCTCCAGCACCTTGCGCGTTTCGGTCATGCGGTTGGCCAGCGGCTTGTGCATCAGGACGTGCTTGCCGCGGTTCATCGCGGCAACGGCTATGGCGGCGTGCAGGTGATCCGGCGTCATGACCTTGACGGCGTCCAGGTCGGCCTCTTTCTCCAGCAGCTCGCGGAAGTCGGCATACGCGCGGCAGCCGCGGAAGGGTTTGCCGCGCTGGTTGGAGTAGTAGGCTTCCACGACGAATCGACCGACCTCGCGGCCGCCGGGGCAGCCGTCCGTCGCCCGCCAGTTGGGATCACCGACCAGCCGCCCGATGAGGCCGCGGATCTCGCCCGCCCCCCATTCCAGATAGTCGTTGCTGTCCGTGTTGGGGTCGCAGACCGCCGTGATCTCGACGGCGGGGTGATCGAGCAGGGCCTTCAGCTCGCGAAAGCCCTGCGTGCCCATGCCGATGTGAGCCAGGCGGATTTTTTCGCTGGGCGGCACCTCTCCCGCCCCGCCCAAGACGTGCCGCGGGACCAGCGTCGCGGCGCCCAACAAGGAACTTGCGACAAACGTACGCCGAGGCAGAGAACCGGAAGACATGGTTTTTTCCTCCCTTTTCCGGACGGGGCCTGGTTCACGGACCAATCGGGGACGGCCGCGGCGAGGACCTCGCGCGCCGGGACCGCTCCCATTATGGCGGGTACGGCGAGGGTTCTCCAGAGGAAACGGCTCGTGCCCCCCCGCGATCGCGCTGGTGGCCGCGCCCTTGGGCGATTGCTATAATGCCGGCTGTCGGGGCAACCCCTTTTCAGCCCGGCCGGCGGTCGTCGCTCGGCGGCGGACGAAGGCTTCGCCCTCGCGAGGAGCATGGTTATGGCGTGGCATGAACTCGGAGTATTCGGCCAACTGACCCCGGCTTGGCTTGTCAGCGTGGTGCTGGCGGTCATCGGCATCGGCCTGCTGCTGATCCTGCTGATTCTGGCCCTCATCTACGGATCGCTCTGGTTCCAGGCCTTCATGTCCAGTGCTCGGGTGAGCATCTGGAGCTTGGTGGGGATGAGTCTCCGCCAGGTCAACGCCGCACTGATCGTCAAGGCCAAGATCATGTCGGTCCAGGCGGGGCTGGGTCCGGAGCGGCAAACCGGCATCACCACGCGGCGACTGGAGGCGCATTATCTGGCGGGCGGGAACGTCATGAACGTGATCATGGCCTTGATCGCGGCCCAGCGGGCCCAGCTCCCCTTGACGTTCGACCAGGCGGCGGCCATCGACTTGGCCGGGCGCGACGTCCTGGACGCCGTCCGCACCAGCGTCTATCCCAAGGTCATCGATTGCCCGGACCCCCGCTCCGGACGCACCATGCTCAGCGCCATCGCCAAGAACGGCGTGGAACTGAAGGTCCGTGCCCGGGTCACGGTCCGCACCAAAATGGAGACGTTGATCGGCGGCGCCACGGAGGAGACCGTCATCGCCCGCGTCGGCGAGGGCATCATCACGTCCATCGGTTCGTCGGAGACGCACCTCCAGGTGCTGGAGAATCCGGACCTCATCTCCAAGGCCGTGCTGAACCGCGGTTTGGACCACGCGACGGCCTTCCAGATCGTCTCGATCGACATTGCGGACATCGACGTGGGGCAGAACATCGGGGCGCGTCTGCAGGCCGACCAGGCCGAAGCGGATACCCGCGTGGCCCGCGCCAAGGCCGAGGAACGCCGCGCCATGGCCATGGCCCGCGCGCAAGAGATGAAGGCCGCCGTGGCCTACAATCGGGCCCAGGTCGTCCTGGCCGAGGCCGAGGTTCCCAAGGCCATGTCGAAGGCCATCCGCGAAGGCCGGCTGGAAGTGTTCGCCTCGCGCAATTGACGGCGAAGACCGGCAGGCCG
>JAAZNR010000786.1 GCA_012798155.1 Thermogutta sp.
CTTCGCTACGCTACGACCCCAGCCACCCGCTTGTTTCCCCCAGGCACCTGGCCGTCCCTACATTGCTACGACCCCAGCCACCCACCTGTTTTTCCCCAGCCACCGGGCCGCCCCTACATTGCTACGCCCCCAGCCACCCGCTTGTTTTTCCCCAGGCACCCGGCCGGCGTCGTTCTTGAGGCCGCCATGAACCGGTAAGGGATGCGCCGCGGTGGAGGGCCACGCTCTGTCGTGGCCGTGAGCAACCTGACGGAATGTACGCAAGAACAACGGACGCGACGGAGCGCGTCCCTCCATGTCGCCGCGTCCTCAACCGCGCTACCAATTCTTCCTCCGCGTGCTCTGCGCCCTCTGCGTTTCAAAATCCCCGCCCTTCGGGCCTCGGCGGTTCAAAATCCGTGCCTTCTGTGTCTCCGCGTTTCCAAGCGACTCGAATCGGGACGATCATCAATCGAAACAGGAATCGAAAAGCGTCTCCAGCAGGCGGTGGTATTCCTCCCGCTGGATCCGCGTCAATTCGTGATGCACGCGGAGCGCGATCAGGCGTCCCGAGTAGCGGCAACATTCCTTCCGAATGCGCCCAAACTCCTTCGCCAGGGCGGCCTCGGCACGCTTTTTGGACCGCCGGGAACCGGTGCGACTCGCCGCCAAGAGCCGCTCCAAACGGGGCGAAACGTGGACAGCGACGCGAATAGCGCGAGCGACCTCGGACTCGCTCTCGCTCCCATTGGGCGGCGTGCCTTGCGACCTGGAGAGGTCGGCAAGCCAGGGGGCGAGTAGCTCGCGATTCCGCAAGGCGCGGCGGGTCAATCGGCGAAACTCCTCGGCCCGCCAGGTCGGCCTTCCCGCCCAGCGGAGATCGGACCACAGATCATACCCCAGGCTGCCGTCCAGATATTCCGGGTCGTAAGCCGCCCGCAAGGCACCGGCCAACAAGAATCGCGGGAGCAGAAAGCGGTCCAGCATCCGCCGTCCTTGCTCGCGATTGCCGAAGACCCGTTCCAGGACCCGGCGCCGCTGAGCGAGCAGGACGGTTCTCGCATCCGGCCCGAATTGAGCCACCCAGGCCTGGTCTTCCTCACCCGACCAAAGGAGGGCCTGCACATTAAAGTAATCGGTATCGAAGCGGCGATTGAGGACCAGCACCGACTCCCCCAAACGCAGACTGACGGCCTGGGTCACGAGTCGGAACCAGAGCTTGGCCGATAGTTGCAGCGGCAGATCGCGGAGGGATCGCCGAAGCGTCCAGCCCAGCTCTTCGCGGACGGCCTGGAGGGTGATCGAGGAGGCGTATTGCTCGCTCAGCTTGACATCGTGGGGATCGAAGTAGCCGCCGTTGTACCAGTCCTCCAGCAGTCGGAGATCGACGCCGAGGTAATAGCGTTGCCTGGGTTCGGGTTGCGGCCGGTCCAGGGCAAAACGGCAGCGTGCGAGGAATTGCTCGAGATCGCATCGGGCGGCATCAGGGGGAAGCCCCTCTTCGCCGTTGAGCGATGCCGGGCACTCCTCCGCATGTTCTCGAACGCGGCAGGCGTGACTGCCCACCGCCCATTCGTGGCGGAAGACGCGATCCCAAAGGGCGGCCAGATGCGCTTCCTGATTCGCTTTGCGGTAGTTCTCCATCAGATCCAGATCGGCCGCTTGGGCCACGCCCGTCAGCCGCGATTTGAAGAGCATCGGCACCATCCGCAGGGCCAGCCCCAGCCCCTGCATGGAAAGCCCGACGCAAATCGGCAGCAAGAGGACGACGCGGGCATGGTAGGTTTGCACGCCCGGGATCAAGTTGCCCAAATAGCCGGCCGCGGAGACGATCAGCGTGGCCAGCGCGTACCGCAAGCTGCGGCGCATCAGGAAGTTGCCGGCAAAATACACCGCGTCCAGGAAGCTGAACAGGCGGTAGGCTTCGCTGAGCCATCGCATTGCGAGTGCCTCGTTGCGATTTCCGCCGCCGTCTTCGGCGGCCGGGCCGCGTGCCCGTCGTACCCCTCCGGCGCCGCACTGTCGTCGCCCGACGAAAAAGGCTTTATACTGATCGTTGTTTACTGTGATTCCACGTCCGTCGGAAATCAATGTCCTCCGGTGAGGATGCGCGTCCCATGTCCGCCATCAGCGTCGTGTTGAGTCGTCCGCGGAGCGGTATTCCCGAGCCGGCCTTTCGCGGAATGGCCGAGAAAATCGCGGCGGCCGTCGGCGAGGAGATCCCCTTCGCCGTGGTCTCCCATCTCTATGACGCCGCTCCGCAAGGACCGGTCTTCCAATTTCTCCGCGAATTGCCGGGCGATCTGCTGATGTTGGCGCCGCTGTATCCCCGCGCCGCGCACCTGGTGTTGCGAGCCAACGGCGTGGACGTGCAATTGGGCGGTCATCCCGACCGTGAAGCGGCGGGCGATCCGGCCGTCGGCACGCCCGGTTCACGGATCGCGTGGTACCTCGACTACCGCGACTATTTGATCGTGGACGAACTGGCCGAGAAAGTCCGCGCGTTCCTGCATTCGCGCCGCGCAGCGACGGTTCACGCCGCCTCCGCCGGCTCCCTGATCGGCCGGGAATGGCGGATCGTCGAGGAGGAGGTTCGCCCGCGCTGGTACCCGGTGATCGATCCCGACCGCTGCCGGCAGTGCTACGAGTGCGTGAACTTTTGCCTGTTCGGAGTATTCGATCTGGACACCGCCGGGCGGATCTTTGTCGCCCAACCGGAGGCTTGCCGCCCCGGTTGCCCGGCCTGTGCTCGGGTTTGCCCCGAGGGCGCCATCGTCTTCCCGCTCTACAACGATCCGATCATCGCGGGTGCCGACGGCAACGGCAAGGACGGAACGCCGCCCGGCCTAATCTCGCTCTCGCCGCCCCCCCCGCCTCGCCGCGCCCCGCCGGAGGCGGATTCCACCCGCGAGCAAGCCCAGGCGGAGCGGCGCCGCTACCTGGCGGATGCCGGTTTGGGAGGCACGAACGGCAAGGACGGACCTTCGGCCGGCGGCCCCGGCGGGGAGCGGACC
>JAAZNR010000787.1 GCA_012798155.1 Thermogutta sp.
CCCTCCAGGCAACGTCGGCGCGGCGGAGTGCGTCCAGGAAATACGAACACGCCGGAACGTCGCTCTCCGCGAAATGGGGCCTTTCATCGTATCCCTTTGTATTCCTTGTGTTCCTTTGCCTATCCCTTTGCCGCATCCTTTGCGTATTTGCGTATTCCTTTGCCGCACGTGCCGCACGCCCCGCTCGATTCGCCGGGCGACAGCGCTCGGGCAATCTCGCCCCCGACGGGCAAAGCGCGGCCGAAGCCGGGCGCAAGGGCGCGGCGCGGCCGCCGCTTTCCATTCACGGCGAGGGCCAAGGAATACCCGATGACGAAAGGAATCGCAAGGCGGATTCCGCGACCTGCCGCAGTCTCGCCGACCCGACCGCCGGCAATGCCGCGCGGGACGCCAAGAACGTTCTCAAGCGGGCGTTTTCAAACCGGCGTCCTCAAACAGGCGTTCTCAAACAGGCGTTCCCAAACGGGCTGTAGAGGCTATTGGAGCGGGCGGGATTTTTCCGGATTGCTCTTGCCCCGATTCGGCAAACCCGGTATTCACTCCCCGGTCCGAGTCCTCGCCGTCCTTCCTCGGCCGGGACCGCCGATTTCCCGAGAACGTTTTTCATGGGTCGAATCCAGGAAGATTGCGCCGCATTGGACCGGTTACCGCACGGGCTTGCTTGCCCGTCCGCGCGGCGTCTTCTTTTTTGGCTCTTCTTGCCGTGTCTCGCGATGGCCCCGGTCTTCTTGGGATGCCAAACGCCGCGGATCGTCCGCGAATTGGAACGCGAGAATCGGGAGCTGGAAAACAAGATTTGGGAATTGGCGGACCTCTTGGAAGATAAACAAGCGGAGTTGGAGGTCTGCCGCCGACAGGGCGGAGAGCGAAATCCCGGCGGCACCGAGGGGCAAGCGCCGCGGCGGGCGGAAGAGCCGGCGCCCCCCTGGCCGGGACGCGCCGAGCCGCCGCCGCTGCCCGAGCACGACGGCCTGCCGGGGATCGACATTTCGCCGCCGCTGCAAGAGAGCAGCCCGGAGCAGGCCCTGCCCGGCAGCGAGCCGCCCCCTGCCGCGCCGGGGGCCTTCGTCCCTCCCGACTCCTCCACGGCCCTGCCTCAATTCCCGGAAACGACGCGGAATGAGGCCCCGCCGCACGGGACGGGCAAGGCCGCCGTCTCTCCCGTCTCCCGCGGGGAAGCCGCGGTCGCGACGAGGCGCGTTCGCCAGGGCGAGAGCGACCAGGTCACGGCCCTCGTCCTGCATCCGGAGTGGGTGCGAGGGATCGACTTGGACGGCCGACCGGGCGACGACGGCATCCAAATGCTGCTTCAGCCGATGGATGATCGGGGCGACATCGTGGCGGCCGCCGCGCCGGTCACCGTGGTCGTCCTCGATCCGCAACTCTCCGGATTGAGTGCCCGGATCGCCCGATGGGACCTGCATCCCGACGAAGTCCGCAGCTACTTCGTGCAGCGGGGGAGCACGTCGGGCTATGTGCTGGATTTGCCCTGGCCTGCCGAGCCGCCGGTCCATCGCGAACTGCTCGTCTTTGCCCGATACACCACCGCGGACGGCAGAAAG
>JAAZNR010000788.1 GCA_012798155.1 Thermogutta sp.
GGCTCGCCGGCGGACCCGGCCTCCCGCATCTCTTGGAGCGAGACGCTGGTGGCAAGCCCCGACTTGGACGGCTGCGGCGAGACGCCCGGCCTGCTCCCCCCCGACGATCGCGCGGAATGCCTGGCGCGGCGCGAGGCGGAGTTGTCCGCCCGCGAAACCTTCCTCCACGAATTCGCCAAGACGTTGGAGGAGATGTCGGCGGAGCTGTTGCACTTTCAAGATTCCCTGCTCGCCGAAGACGACCGCATCCAGGAGGAGAAGAAGCGGCTGGAGGAGGTCCGCGCGCGGTTGGGCGAGGACCGCGAGGCCCTCTGCCGCGAGCAGGACGCCGCGATGGCGGAATTGCGCCGCGTCCGCGAAGTGATCCACTTGGAGCAGCGCAAGCTGGCCGAAGCGCGGGAAGAGGTCGAGGCGGCCTCGCAGGCCCTGGCGCAAGGCGAGCAATCCCTTCACGAGCGCCGGCAGGCGATGACTTCGCGCGAGGAGGCCGTGCAGGTCCGTGAGCAGGCCCTGCTAGCCGAGTCGCAGCGCCTCGCCGAACAAGCCGAGTCGCTCCGCCGCCGCGAGGCCCGACTGGCCGCGGAGCGGCAGGCCCTGCAAGCCCGAGAAGCCGCACTCGAGGCGGAGCACGAGACCTGGCGGCGCCGCATCGAGGAATGGGAGCGCCGCGCGGAGGCGGAACGGAAAAAGTGGACCGCGCAGGCCAACCTCCAAGAGGAGATCGACCGGCTTCAGGCCGAATGCACGCGGCTGAGCGGCGAACTCGCGGCAGGCAACGCGGAATCGCTCCGGCAACGCGGGGAATGGCAGGCCGAAACGTCCCGCTTGCAGGCCGAGCTTGCGCGGCTCGATACGGAGTCGGCACGGCTGCAAGCCGAGCTTGGACGGGCGGCCGACGAACGACAAAGGCTGGGCGAAGACGCCCGCCGCCGAGACGATGAGCGACGCCGCTGGGAGCAGGACCGGCAAGCGTGGGAAGAGCAGCGGGCGGCCCTGTCGGCCGAGACGGAGCGATTGCGGACCGAATTGCGGCAGTATGAGCGAGATCGCGAGGATTGGCGGCAAAGGCAGGCGGAGTGGGAAAGGCAACGTGCCGCCTGGGATGCCGAACGGGCAAGCTGGAACGCCGAACGGGCAAGCTGGGAATCGCGGTCGGCGGAACGGGAGGCGGAATCCCGCGCCTGGGAGGTGAAGTACGCCGAACTTCAGGCCCGACTCGCTGAGCGGCAGGCCGCCCCTTCCTCGGCGTGTGAGCCGGCCCCCGCGGTCCGCTCGCAACCCGCTTCGGATCGGCCGCAAATCCCGGAATCCACCCCGGATCGTCCGGAAACGCCGGAACCTACCCCGGATCGGCCGGAGACCCCGCAATCCGCCGTGAACCGTGGCGGGGCTACGCGGGCCGGCGAGGAACGCTCGGCGATTCCCCGTCCGGGCAAAGTCGAGCCGCAAGGGGATTCCGCCCAGGGGCCGCCGGATTTCCGCCGCTTTATTTCCAAGCAAACCGGACCGGGTCCGCTGGTGATCCCGCGGTTACCGCCTCGGCGCCGGGGTTCCGCGCCCCGCTGGTTGGCCGCCGCGGCGGTGCTGGCCGCGGTCGCCGCCGCCGTGACCTGGTACCGTCTTCCTCGACCGGCGGTGACCACGGCGACGCTGGACTTTTCCCAGTCCCCGAAGCTGATGCACGCCCGCGACGGCACGCTCCCCCACGGTTTGGAGGCCGCCGATCTCCCCTTCGCCGAACCTTTTCTGCCCGAC
>JAAZNR010000100.1 GCA_012798155.1 Thermogutta sp.
CGGCAGGCGCTCGCTTTTGCATTTTTCGGTTCGGCGACTGGGACCGCCGATGTTGCATCCGCGATTCGATCGTCCGCGGTCCGACTCTACCGTGGTGGTAGTCGATCTCGCCCTAAGGGGGGTACACCCTGTTAGGTCTGGTCGGGAGGTGGCATAATAATGGTTTCGATGAGGTGCAGGCGGGGAGTGTTTCGGGGGTGATGGAGTGTTTCGGAAGTGATATTGAAAGCTTGTTAGGGAGGGCCGGTTTTCCCCCGATTCGCAAGGGAACGGGGGGAATCCGTTGCGAGAGACCGGGCGTTCATGGCTTGCGACGCGCGGCTCCGCTGTCGAAAGGCTTCAGAAAGGATGACCCATGAGTTCCACCATTGCAGACATTCGCGCTAGGCAGATCTTGGACAGCCGCGGCAATCCGACCGTGGAAGTGGACGTGGTGTTGGAAAGCGGACCGGCGGGGCGGGCGGCGGTGCCCAGCGGCGCCAGCACGGGTACGCACGAGGCCCTGGAGCTTCGCGATAAGGACCCGGCCAAGTACCTGGGCAAGAGCGTCGAGAAGGCCGTGGCGAACGTCAACGAAGAGTTGGCCGACGAGATCTGCGGAATGGACGCCCTGGACCAAGCCGGCGTGGATTCGCGGATGTTGGAATTGGACGGCACGGAGAACAAGAGCAAGCTCGGCGCGAATGCCATCTTGGGCGTGTCGCTGGCCACGGCCCGCGCGGCCGCGGATTACTGCGGCTTGCCGTTGTTCCGCTATCTGGGGGGCGCGGGTGCGCGCGTGTTGCCAGCTCCCATGATGAACATCATCAACGGCGGGGCCCACGCCGATAACGACGTGGACATCCAAGAGTTCATGATCATGCCGTTGGGTTTTACCAGCTTTTCCGACGCGATCCGCTGCGGTTGCGAGGTGTTCCACAACCTCCGCAAGGTCTTGAAGGATCGCAATCTTTCCACCAACGTCGGCGACGAGGGCGGCTTCGCTCCCGATTTGAAGAGCAACGAGGATGCCCTGAAGTGTATTCAAGAGGCGGTGGATCGCGCCGGCTACGAGCTGGGCAAGCAGGTCTTCATTGCCTTGGACGTGGCCGCCAGCGAGTTGGCCGTGGAGGGCAAGAAGGGCGTGTACAAGCTGGGCGGGAAGGAGTACTCGGCCGCCGCCGTGGTGGAAATGCTGGACTCCTGGATCGAGAAGTACTCGATCTGCTCCATCGAAGACGGGTGCGACCAGGACGATTGGGACGGCTGGGCCTTGATGACCAAGCAATTGGGTGGCAAGGTGCAGATCGTGGGCGACGACCTGTTCGTCACCAATACCAAGCGATTGGCCAAGGGGATCGAGCTGGGAATCGCCAATAGTATTCTCATCAAGGTGAACCAGATCGGTTCCTTGACGGAGACCTTGGACTGCATCGACATGGCCCGCCGGGCCGGGTACACCTGCGTGATCAGCCACCGCAGCGGCGAGACCGAGGACACCACGATCGCCGATTTGGCCGTGGCCGTGGGGACCGGCCAGATCAAGACCGGCTCCGCCTCGCGAACCGATCGCGTCGCGAAGTACAACCAACTCCTGCGGATCGAGGAGCTGTTGGGGGATGCGGCGATCTACGGCGGCACGCTGTTCCCGAAACGATGAGGCGAGGTCCCCGGGGGCGCCGGATTCGACGCGAGCGCGTCCTATGCTGAGGTTGCGGCATTGGGAAACGTCAAGGGCGGCCCGCCGGCGGGTTCGCCCTTTTTCCTTTGCTTGCTGAATTCCGAATGGACGTCGTGGCCGGCGAAGCGGAGCCGTTTTTCTCGATGACCGACCTGACGGAAGAAAAGATTCTCGTTTTGGATTTCGGGTCGCAATACGCGCAGCTCATCGCGCGGCGGATTCGCGAGCAGAATGTCTATGCCCTGATTGTGCGGCATGACATCTCCGCCGAAAGGGTTCGCGAGATCGGGCCTCGCGGTTTGGTATTCTCGGGCGGGCCGGCCAGTGTCCACGGAGAGGACAGTCCCCGCTGCGATCCCGACCTGTTCCAACTGCCGATACCGATTTTGGGAATCTGTTATGGAATGCAGTTGGTGTGCCAGGCGTTGGGGGGCCGGGTCGAGAGCGGACGGAGCCGAGAATATGGGCGAGCACAATGCCGCGTGCTTCAAGAGAACGACTTGCTGCGGGGCCTGCCGGAAGAGTTCCAGGTTTGGATGAGCCACGGCGATCAAGTCACCGCGATTCCGGCGGACTTTGTGCCGTTGGCCGCTACGCCGAGCTGCCCGCTCGCCGCGGTCCGGCACCGGAAGCGGCCGCTCTACGGGCTGCAATTTCATCCCGAAGTGACGCACACGCCGGCGGGTGGGCAAATCCTCCGCAATTTCGTCCGCGATATTTGCCGTTGCCGCGGCAACTGGCGTTTGGAGGATTTCGCCGAACAGGTCACAGCCGAGATTCGCGAG
>JAAZNR010000789.1 GCA_012798155.1 Thermogutta sp.
TAAAATCAGAGCCTATCCCAAAGTGCCGTCTCCCGGTCGCACAGGGAGCCTATTCTCGCTCCAGGTGCGACAGGCCGGCCCAATCGCCGATGTCACCGACGGCGTGCAATACCTCTTCCACCGTCGTCAGCCCCTCCTGGACCTTGCGAAAACCGTCCTGCCGCAAGTTGCTCATCCCTTGCGCCTCGGCGGCCTTTCGGACCTGGTGCGCGCTGGCGCCGGCGACGATCATATCTCGGATTTCGTCGTTGAGGATCAAGAGCTCGTGAATGCCCACGCGGCCGCGGTAGCCCGTATTGCGGCAATTGCGGCAGCCCACGCCCTTGAAGAAGGACTCGGCGGCGTAGCCCATTCGCTCCAAAGCCTTGCGCAAGGGGCGAGGCGGATCGTAGGGATGTTTGCATTTGGAGCAGATGCGCCGCACCAGGCGTTGCGCCAGCACCGCGTTCAATGCGGCCGCGATCAGATAGGTTTCGATCCCCATGTTGGCCAATCGCGTGACGGCGGAGGCGGCGTCGTTGGTGTGCAACGTGCTGAACACCAGGTGGCCGGTCAAAGCCGCCTGGATGGCCGTCCGCGCCGTCTCCTCGTCGCGAATCTCGCCCACCATGATGACGTCGGGATCTTGCCGCAAGAGGGTCCGCAAGGCCTTGGAAAACGTCAAGCCGATCCGTTCCTGTACCTGGAATTGATTGACCAACGGCAAGTGATATTCGACCGGGTCCTCGACCGTGCAAATGTTCGCCTCCATGGACGAAATCGCGTTGAGGCAGCCGTACAAGGTCGTGGACTTGCCGCTGCCCGTGGGGCCGGTCGCCAACACAATGCCGTTGGGCGCCCGAATGAGGGCCTTGAGTCGGGCTAAGGTGTCCTCCGCAAATCCCAGATCCTCCAAGTTGAGCGACACCACCCGCGTATCCAGCACGCGAATCACCGTCTTCTCGCCGCGTTGCGAAGGGAAGGTGTTGACGCGCAGGTCGATCTTGCGGCCGTCCAAGAGGACGTTGACGCGGCCGTCCTGCGGCAGCCTGCGCTCGCTGATGTCCAGCGAGGCCATGATCTTGATGCGACTGGTGACGGCGTTGATGAGATGGGCCGGCACTTCGAGCGATTTGTACAATCGCCCATCGACGCGGTAGCGAACGCGCACGCAGCGATCGGCAGGCTCGATGTGAATGTCGCTGGCGCCTTCTTTCACCGCGTTGTAAATGATGTAGTTCACCAGGCGAATGACCGGCGATTGACCGGCCACGTCCGCCACGTCGCCGATGTCTTCGATCGCCTCCTCGATCAGGGTCACATCGGCGTTTTCCGAGCCTTCAATGATGTCCTCGATCACGAATACGGCGGAGTTGGGAAGCGAACCGATCATCCGCCGGATGTCGCGGGCCGTCGCAACGACGGTTTGGACCCGAAGTTTCGTCAGCGACTCGATCTCTTGAATCATGAAGAGATTGGAGGGTTCGGCCACGGCGACGGTCAGCGTCTCGCGGACCTTGAACAAGGGCAGAACCAAGTTATTCTCGATGTACTCGCGGGGCAATACCTCGACGATCTTGGCGTCGAAGAGTCGCAACTCGAGCCGGGCGAACGGCAGGCCGTACTCCTCCGCCAGGCATTCGGCGATCTGTTCTTCCGAACAAAGGCCCAGTTCCACCAGGATTTCGCCGAGCAGCTTGGTGCGTCCCGACTGCCGCTGCGCATCCAAGGCCGCGCGGAGCTGCTCCTCGCGCAGATAGCCCTTCTCCAGCAACAGGTCGCCCAGCCGGCGACGCGTAGTCGCGGCGACCGGGGCTGCCGTCGCTGCCGTCAGGGAGAAGGGAACCGTTTCCGGATGCATCGCTGTACGCCTCGGGGACGCGACGCGGCGTCCGTTGATTGTGGTCTTCGCAGGGAGGATTTCCGCTTACAACTACTGCGCCGGGTTACTACCGGACTTTTGCAAATTGTGGTGACGAGTTCTCCTCCGCCTTGGAAGAGGGTTATGGTGAAGGGCAATTAGGCGTGAAAACGGCTTGCCGTGATTGCCTCACTTCACCAATCCCTCACCCACTGCCCCTCTCCCAGAGAGAGAGGGGAGCAATTTGCAAAAGTCCAGTTACTAATTCGGATTTTCCGGGTTCCCCGGATTCCGCAAGGCGTCTTCCCCGAAATACCCCGACTGAGCATTGCCGGGCGAGCCGGCGCTGTAGTATTACAGGCCGGCTCGAAAGCTTTTGACGGCCTCCACCAGCCCGGAGAATACCTCCAATTCCCGATCCAGTCGCGTAATTTCCAGAATCTTGCGATTGACGGTATTGGCGGTGGCGAGCTTGAGGTCGCCGCCGCGAGTCCGTAAAAGCTCGTGAAGATTGAGCAGCATCGTCAGACCTTCGCTGTCGATGCTCTCGGTGCCGTCCAGGTCGGCCACGACTCGGCAAAAGCCCATCCCTTCGATGCATTGTCGCACCGAGTCGGCGGTCTCTTCGCTGAATTCCTCGGGCGTGTGTACCACCAGGACATCGCCGAAGACCTCGGTTTGGATGTTCATGGGTGCTGCCTCGTGCGGGGGCTTTTTTCGCCGCTTCGGCGCCGCTTGCGAGAACCCGGGGCGGCGAAACGACGGGAACTGTTACGCGGGGATTTCGACCTCGAGCAGGGCTTTGGCGCGGGCCAGGATTTCGCGCGGGCTGAAGGGTTTGGCCATGACGTGCATGACCCCCAAGTCTTCTCGCAGCCTCTGTCCGTCCAGTTCGAATCCCTTCGCTGTAAGCATGATGACGGGCAAACCCGCGAATCGGGCATCCGCCCGCAGTTTCCGCAGCAGGCCGATCCCGTCCAGCCGCGGCATCTGGCAGTCGCTGATGATAAGGTCGGGGGATTCGCGGCATGCGGCTTCCCAGGCAGCCTCGCCGTCGCCCGCCGTAATGACGCGAAACCCGGCCCCGCGCAATTTGAATTCCGCCGCCTTCAGGATGGCCGGTTCGTCGTCGCACAGCAAAATCGTCTTTTCCGCCGGCATGGTCGTTTCCTTGCGTTGATTCGAAGTCACCCCGCGGCCGACACGGTCTGGTGCGAGGCCCGCGGCAGCAGGACGCTGAACGTGCTGCCTTCGCCCAAGCGACTGGCGACCGACATCTTGCCGCGATGGACGTCTTCCACGATGTGTTTGGCCAAGGGAAGCCCCAGGCCGGTCCCGGAGGCCATGTCTTTATTGCGATCGACGCGATAGAAGCGTTCGAAGATTCGTTGGCAGTCCTCCGGAGCGAGGCCCACCCCCGTATCGGCGACTTCGAAGAGCACGCCGTCATCGGCGAGCCGGCTGCGGAGAGTCACCGTGCCCCCGTTGGGCGTGTACTTCACGGCGTTGGAGAGCAAGTTGATCGCCGCCTGGAGGAGCAGGTCTTTATCCGCCAGCACGGGTAAGTACAGCGGACTGAGTTCGCGGCGAAGCGTGATTTGTTTGAGACCGGCTTGCGGCTCCACCACCGTGGCCGCCTCTTCCAGCAGATCGTTCAGCGACCGCGGCTCTTTGTTCACTTTGATGATGCCGGCCTCGATCCGGGCGAGGTTCAGGAGGTTTTCGATCAGCCGCTGGAGCCGCGTGGTCTGGGCATCGATGATCGCGAGGAACTCGTCTCGCGTGCCTTCATCGGCCGCGTCGCCGTCCGCCAGAAGTTCCACATAGGCGCGGATGGCCGAGAGCGGCGTCTTCATTTCATGGCTGACCGACGACACGAACTCCGCATGCCGGCGGCGCAGATCGCCCAGGGCGGCCATATCGCGAAAGACGATCACATGGAACGATTTTTCTTCGCCGGTGCCCGTCGGATCGCCCTGAAGCGACGAACGGTACAGATGAATCTGAAAGCTCCGCCTGGTCCCGTCGGGAGTCTCGCACTCCCAAGACGCCCCTTGTTCGGGAGCATTCTTGCGGCGCAACATGGCCGAGAGCAGTTCCCACAACGACTCGGCCCGCAGGATCGTGCCCAAGGCTCGCCCCTCGGCCGAATCGGAATCCATCGCGAATAGCCGCCTCGCCGGCTGGTTGGCGAAGCTGAGGTTCTGCGCGGCGTCGCAAATCAAGATCGGATCGGGCACCACATCGAGCACGCTTTTCAAACCGGCCAATTCCGCGGTCAATCGCCCGTACTTGATTTCCAGAGCGGTATGAAGCTGCTCGCGTTCGGCGGTTCCGGCGACGGCATCCGACAGCCGCCGGGCGAGCGAGGTCAATATCGAATCGAAAGGTTCTCCAACGCTCGCACGTACGGCAAGATCCCGGTCTTCGTTGCCGTGCTCCGCGGCGGCAGCCAAGTCCGCCAGGCAGTCGGCCAGGCGTCTCTCGCGTCGGCGCATGACGGCGTAAACCACCCCTGCCGCCGCCGCCGAGAGAATCGCCGCCGTCAAAACCCACAGCCACAACGCCCCGCCGCCCGGAATCGACGGCGAAGGCGTACTGCTCGACATTCCCCAGACGGCCTCAACCGCCGATATCAATTGCGGGCCTTGCTCGATCAACCTCATGGACCAGAATCCCTTCCATTCCTCTTCGTTCCACGGTTTGCGCCGGATTTGTTCTCCGCGCGGGATGGAGCCGTTGCGACTCCCCTGCTACGGGTCGCACGAGAGACGACCTCGAAAGGGCCATTCGCTCGGGGGCGGTTCCGCGCAAGGGCCGCGCGATGCCTGGGCGAGGCGACGGCGGTGATCCGCCATCGCCGCGCAGTCTCGTCAAAGGCCCAGTTGCGAGGCCCTCTCGAAATAGCGTCTCGCCTGTTGCGGCTGATGCAGCTTTTCCGCCGTACACCCCAAGAAAAGGTAGGTCAGAGGGAGGGTCTTGTCCAATTCCAAGGATCGCAGCAGTACCGTTTCCGCGTCGGAGAATCGGCCCAAACGGTACAAAGCTAAACCCAGGACCTGATCCAGTCGGGCATCCGGAGGTAATTCCCTTATGACGGGAGCGATCTTGTCCGCCACCACGTCCGGGCGGTTCACGCGCAACAATTGAACGGCCGCCGCGTGCACCATGACGGGATCGCGTCCATGCCGTGCCAATAGATCCTCGAGCCGTACCAAGGCGGCAGGCTCGTCTCCCGCGGCGAGGTCGGCGATCACCTCCCGGAGTCGCGCTTCCCATAACGCCGTGTCGCCGGCAGTTTCGCCTCGGTGACTCTCCGCGGGGGACTCGGCCGTCGCGGGCACGACCGACGATCGGCTGGAAATCGAGTCGCCGGCTCTGGAAAAGGAAGGGGTTGCTGCTTCGACCGACAAGGCATCCGCATGGCGTTGCCGAATATCACGGCGAACTTGTTCCCGTCGCTGCAAGCGTTGGGCGGTAACGCCGGCTGCGGAGGCCGCCGCCTGGGAAACGGGACAGGCGTCCGGAGCGGGCGACGTACTTCGACATCCAAGCAAGACCCCAAGGCATGACGCGAGCGCAAGCCCGGCAAAGACCGGTATCGAGGTACGGCGATAGGAGGCAAACGACTTGGGCGTCACGGCTGTTGGACCTCGCCGGTGGAGCCGCCGGGCGGCGGGGGCGGTGAAGGCAAGGGCGGCGTCGGCGGCATCGCTTCCAGGGCGTCCAAAATCTCCGGCGGCAATTGATCGCCGTCCAAAGCGGCGGGAGAAAGCGAGAAGTCGTCGCCGGCGGATTCGGGCGGGCAGACGCCTTGGAGCGAATCGCGCACGGCGATGGCTTCGAGATTAGTGGGGTCGAATTGCACGGCCAGCCGCGCGAATCGCAGCGCCATGCGGGGACGACCCGCCGCCGAGGCCTCTCGCGCCCGCTGCAAATAGTGGCGGGCCGCCGAGCGCTTGCCCAGCGGACTCATGCTTTCCGCATAGGTCTGTTGCCGATTCATATTCTCCAGGGCGCTGCGTTTGCCCTCGGCCGCCAATTGATAGTCGCCCATGATGTGCGGCGTAATGAGCACGATGATCTCTTGCTTGGTCGTCGTCTCGGTCTTATGGCGAAAGGCCGCGCCCACCAACGGAAGATTGCCCAAGAAGGGGAGTTGCGAACTGCTCGTTTGCAGGTCTTCTCGCATCAATCCGCCGATGATCACGGTAACGCCGTCGGGGACCATGATGTTGGTCGTGACCTGGGTGGTATCCTTATTGGGAACCGTGAAGTTGTTGGTGATTTCCACGGACCCGGTGGAAAGTTCCGGATGCACTTCCATGCGGATCAGGCCGTCGTTCGAGATGAACGGCCGAATGATGAGTTGGGCCCCGACCTTCAAGAAATCCACGGTCTGCGAGGCGCTGGTCTCCGTGATGGTGGTGCTGATGTAACCCAGCTCCTTGCCGATCAGAATCTCCGCGCGGTGCTTGTTGAGAACCAGCAGTCGCGGACTGGCGATGACGTTGGTATCCCCGATGGACTCCAGCGCGGTAATGAAGCTGGATACGCTGGCGTCCAGATAGGCGACCTTCAAACCGCCGTCGAAGCTGATCTTCTCGAGGTCATCGGGCGGAAGGCCCCAACCGAGACGAATATGCCCCTTGTTGCGGAGCAGTTCGAAGCTGACGCCGAATTGATCCTTGTCGTCGAGATTCACGCTGACGATCATGGCCTCGATGGCGACCTGAGCCGGCCGGACGTCCACGTCCTTCACGATACGATCGACCTCCCGCAGGACGGTTTCGTAATCGCGGACAAGGACGATGTCCACGCCGGCGTAAGCGTTTCCGCCGGCCTTGCTGGGATCCGGCGCGATTCCGACCTCGGCGGCCGTGGATAGCGTGACCTTTCCTATCCCCGGCGTGAGGATCGGCTCGACCAGGGCCTTGATCTCCTCCGCGGCAACGTAATTCGGGTGGTAGATGCGAGTCGCCGTCACGTCCTTGGTTTGGAGCATGCTTTGAATGTCGGCCGGCGTTCCCACGTAGACGACGTTCTCCTGCCGATGCATTGCCAAACCGTGGGCGGCGACGATGGCGGAAAAGGCGTCGCCGGGCGACAGACCGTTGAGCGAGGCCGTCAGCGTTCCCTGCACGTTGTTCGACATCAATACGTTGAGGTTCATTTGTCGCGCCAGGGCGTGCAAGGCGTCGCGGAGGTCCGTTTCGCGAAATTGCATCACAAGTTGATCGCCTTGACGGGCTTCGGCTCGTATCGGGTCGCTTGGCGCCGCAAGTATCGGCGCCGGCGGCAAGGGTATCTCCTCTTGCAGCGATACGACTTTCACGCCGCCGTGCCCCGGCGGGTCGCTCGACGCGGCTGCGTCGCAGGGGACGACCGTTGTCTTCGTAGGCTGCGTATGCCACCATTGCGCAGGGGCGGCGCCCCCGCTTGTGAAACCGTGATCCGCATGAGTCGCCGCCGTGGCCGGCTCCGGAAATACTGCATTGCCGTGGGGCGTGCCGGCGGTTACCGAGGCAGCGGATATCGGGGCAATCGCCGGTACGGGAAAGCGGGCGGTTGGCCCGCTCTTGCAACCCACGTCACAAGAGAGGCGGCCCGGCGGCGAGAAAGGCAAGCCGGCCTGGTGGGCGGAAAGAGCCGCCGCCGCGGGCAGGGGCGAATCGCGCGGGTCGGTCCCCACCGGCCCGACGGCGACAGGATTCGACTCCCTCGGCTTCGTTTCATGAGACGGGACCGCAACCGCCGAAGCGGCCGGCGGCCCGGGCTGATCCGAACTGCTCTCCGGTACCGAGGCGGCAGCCCTGGGCAAGGAGCCATAGTCGGCGGAGGGCGAGACCGGCAGGGGAACTATCCCTAACGCCAGGAATACCGCCAAGGCGACGCCCGCGGCGCCGAAGACGCTCATCACCAGGATTTGCAGTAGAGCTTTCATGGTCATCCTTGACCGGTGTCGGCGTCGGCCCGGCGAGGCGATTCCCTCGTCGCTTCCCCTATCGGACCCTATCGGATCACGCGCCCATCCCGTTCAGTGCGATGGGATCGAGGCGACGGGCGGAAGACGCAGTTCGTACTCCTTTTCGCCGATCTCGATCGAGGCATGTTCGCCGGTGATTTTTGCGATGCGAACCGGAATCGTCCGCCCTTTTTGACTCACAACGATTTGCGATCCCTCCTCCACCACCTCCTCTCCCAGGACGGCCAAGTTGCCTTGCGGTCCGATAATGACCGCCCGCAATTCAAGCCCCAAGTCTTCGGGCCGAGCCGTCTCGTCCTCTCCGTTATCGCTCAACCGGCCGCTGCCTTCGTTAGGCTCCGTTTCAGGCGGCGGCATCACCGGTGGTTGGAAAGGGTCGCGCCGGAATGCCGCAGATTCCTCGTCATCGTTCTTCTGCCGCGAAAGCCACTCCTGGAACTGAACCCAAACCGGTTTTGACGCACCGATATTTGCGGTCGCGTTCAGAACCGGGTCGCCCTCGGATTTGGGAGCTGCTTGTCCGATACCACGTGCCGTGCCCGAATCAAGGAAGCCGGCCTGCGTTGCCGTGGAACTCATGGCGGTGGGAGATGGGTCCGATTCGGTTGCTACGGTCAGCGGACGAACGAGCCTTCCTCCCCATAAGTAGGAAGCGACGACTGCAAGGGCGAGCAAAGCAGCCGCTTTCAACGGACTTCGTTTTGCCTCCTTGACCAAAATGGTTATCCACTTTTTCTTTTTTCGCATCGTTCTCGTGAGGGCCGCCTATCGAGACGGCATCCCCTTCTTCTTATCGGAAAAGACGGCTCATTTTCCCTAATCGGAATAATCGGAATTCACGGAAAATACCAACAGCTCAATGGCACACGAGACCAGGTTTGATCCGGGGTCGCGAGTTAGGCGCACCGATTTGATGACAGTCGGGTGACGATTGCCATCCAGGGTGCGGAGGAACCGAATGACATTTTCCGTTTTCCCGGCACAGTGAAACTCAATCTCACTTACGTGCATCCAGCCGATTCGCTGCATCGAACGTGGCGCAACGCGGCTGAAATCGACGCCCTCGCTTTCGCTCGTCAACGTCGTCTCGCGGAGGAACGTGGAGAGCACGACTTCGGGAGAGGCCTCCGAACGCCACGGCTTGAGGAAGGCATCCACGGTTTCCAGTTTTGCAACCACCTGATGTAAGCGTTCGTTGATCGGGGCCGCGCCGACCGATCCCGCCTGTAGCTTGGAAATCCGGTGCCGCAGGGCGGCGGTTTCGCGGAGCGTCGGCACCAGCCAGACGGCGAAATACGCCGCCAGGAGGACCGCCGGAATGGCGAACTCCAGCTTTCGGATGCGAGAAAACGAGGTACCCATGGTTCCGGTGTTCGGAAGGAGCTTTATGATCGGCGTGCCCTGGAAAGACCGTTCACTGCTCGCTCAAGAATCACTTCCGCCTACTCAACTCTAGTCCGCCTACTCAACTCTAGATCGCAGGGCTGGATTTTTGCATTGCACGTCGCCGGCTTTTTCACGGAATTGGGGCCGGGGGCGAGTCGGCGGGGCGTTTTTCGACCGCTTTGTCCGCCGCCAGGGGGCCGGCGTCCATCGTCAACGATACTTGAAATACGTTCTCGTCGGTGTGTTCGCTTTCCTCGGAAACCTCCACCGAATCGAGCCGCACCGCATCGAACCGCCCGCTTTGAGACAATACCATGACGTATTGGTGAATGGCGCGAAGCCCCCGTGCCCGTCCCTGCAAAGTGATGCCTACCTGTGCCCGTTCCAAATCCTGCTTGAGCCGCTCCAGAGCCGCCTTGTCGGCTGCCTCACGATCTTCACCCATGCCCGCGTTGATCGCCCGTCCCGCTGCGGCACCGTCATTACCTCCCGGGGGGATTCGTTTCCATTCGATGTCCTCCAGCACGATTTCATCCGGGAGGACGGCCATCAAGTTGAACAGGACGCGCGAAGGCGGCGTTTGATAGCCGATCCGCGCCAACCAGTCGGCGCGTTCCTCTTTTCGGGCAAGTTGCTTAGAAACCGCTTCCAAGTTTGCGGCGGCTTGGGTGCGGCTCGTTGCCTCGGCCGATAGGCGAGCGTGTTGCGTGCGTAGGCTTGCCAGGGAACGGTACTGGTAGCCGCTCAGCAAGACCAGGACGATCAGCAACGCCGCCGACACGCCGAAGGAGAGCTTCACCGACCGCCGCCGCCGCCGCTGGGCGAGGTATTCCGTCGGCAGAAAGTCTCTTTCGACATAGGAAGCGACCGTCATCAGCGTCTCCAATCGCGACATGTTCCCGATTCCGCCACGACCCGAACCCGATCACGCTTGCACGGACTCCGGCTTCGCGGACGCGCTTGCCCGCTCGTGGTAGCGTGCCTTTTCATTACATCCCAACAGGGCCAGGCCGATTGCCGTCTCCCATTGCAGGGGCCGCGAAATGCGGCACCGAACCTCGAATGCCCGGAGCGGATCACTGAGTTCCACGGCGGCGTGCAGTTGTTGTTGCAGAAAGTCTCGGGCAAGATCATCCGCTTCGCTCCCGCCTAGAATGACCGTTGCGGGCGGTTCCCCACGGAACGTCACGCTGAAGTAACGGACGGCCATGGCGATCTCGCCCGCCAGCCGCTCCAGCAAAGGGCGGATCGCCTGCTGCACGCTCCGCATCACCTCCGGATCGCGGCGGCTTGCACGACGATCCCCGTAGTTGCGGCGCAAACCGTGGCCCACTTCCGGCCGGAGTTGCAGATTCCGGCACACGGCGGCATCGAGTTCCTTGCCCGCCACGGGCACGCTCTTCAAGAAGGCCGGCCGATGGTCCCGCACGATCATTATCTGCGTGAGACGATAGCCCAAGTTCACGAACATCTTGGGTTCGTGCCGATCCTCCTCGCGGCGGAACCGGCGTAGGCGGCACCGCAGCAAGGCCAGCGGCTCGGCGTCGATCCCGCACAAATCCAAACCGACTGCGTCGGCAACTCGGAGCAACCGCTCGGTTACGTTGCGGGGGGTCGCCAGCACGATGACCTCGCGCCGCACTGATTCCCCTTGCCGGACGGGACCTACATCCAGATAGCGGATTTCGGCGGTTTCCGGCGAAAATCCCGAACGGCCCGCGCATTCGTCGGCCACCCAGGCCGCGAGCGACTCTCTTTCACCATCGGCAACCCGCACGTTTTGCGTCATCAAGTCCGCGGCGGGAACGCAAAAGACGGCCTTTCGCCCACGAAAACGTCCCTTCGACATTGCCTGTCGTAAAGCCGCGGCCGTCTCTTTGACCGACTCGTCATCGGCCGCGGCGGCCGTCGGCTCGGAGCGATCCCAGCGCACCGCCTCGACTAGGGTCGTGCCGTCCGCCGAAAGCTGGACCAACTTGATCGAAGGGCTATCGAGATCGACGCCGATCGGACCGTGACCTTGCTTCCACAGCCGCATGGGACCGCCATCCAATCTTGTTGATGATCGAGCCTTGCGCTCCAAGGGAAAAACGGCCGATCCAACCTTGGCTAGGGGAACAGCCAGGCCGGCGGCCCCATGGCGTCGACCGGACCGACCTGCACGGAACCGGTAACGCCGTCGATGATGATCGACACGTATCGCGGTGAGGGCTGGGCACCGTCCGTCAGCCAGATCGTGGCTTGCCTCGCGGCCTGCAACGATCCCGTCGGACCGAATTCCACGAACTCGGCCGGTTTTGCCGATGCGTCGAAGTCGGCCGCCCCGACCAAGCGAACACGGCCGATCACGGCGGAACGTTCGCCGAGGTCCAGGATCCGTATCTTCGGATCGTCACTGCCTCCCAAAACGGCGTCTTCCGGCAAAACGTCCAGGGCCGGATTGTCTCCGCTGTGCTTCCAATACAGACGGTTGCCCGGCACGTCGAAGACGACCCGATACCTGCTGTTAAACGTGATCGCGTAATCCCGTGCTTGCCACAGCTCGGCCGCCACGATTTCGGCCGCCGCCCGCAGTTGCTCGTGACGACTGGGTTGGAAGGACGGCCACGCAACGGCCAGGATGACGGCCAGAATCATGAATGCGAGCACCATCTCGAGGAGCGTGAACGCCCACCGCGACCGCACTCGTTGAGCTGTCGAAAGATCATCGCTTATCATCACCGTCGCCGCCTTTTTCGGCCGGCGCCCGATCCGTGGAGGCCGTCCCCTTGAGGATTTGTATCTGCTCTTGAAGCAGCTTGTTTTGCTCGACCAGGAGACGATTCTGCTCCGTCAGCGCCTCACGGATGGCCCGTAGCTGCGCGATCATCTCCATCCGCTGCTCGACGGAGTTGGCGAAGGGCTGATTGGAAGCTTCGCCCCACGCCGATGAACGGCCCCAGGAAAAGTCTAGCACGAGGACGGCGGCCAAGACTGCGGCCGATACAATCGCTACGAACGAGATCTTCGCCATGATTGTCTTTCCTTGTACGGGCAAGAATCCAAACCCGCCGCCGTGGATTACAGGGCGGCCGAATCCCACCGAATCACCGACCACCGCAAGCCGGGCGAAGGGTCCAGCGCCGTCTTATCATTTGGGCCGGGGGCATAGATCGCTTCACCGGCTTTCAACCAATGATAGGTCGGTTCCTCACTCTCGGACTCCACTCGAATGCGGGGGGCCGGATCGAGTCCGCGGGCGTTGCGCAACCAAAGGGGAAAATATCGGTTCTCGCCCGATGCCGTGGGATACTGGGCCTCGAAGTCCTGCCGCAGTTCCCTCCAATCCTGCCCGTCCCACGGCGTCCGCGAATCGATGCGAAACTCCGGGGCGAAAACCTTGCCCTGGATCGTCAATTCCGTGGCCGCGGCGCTCTCTCGCACATGAAAGTGGCCGAACAGCCCTACCAAACCGTGGATGGTCCGCGACGTTCCGAACGTGTCCACGTGCAGTTTCTTGCCGCTGAGAGTGGGGATGCGGAGCCGGGCGTCGCCGGCGCCGGGGGCGGGCATTTCCGCCGGCTGAAGAAGAATATCGCTCCCGGTCACGATGATGTCCCCGTCGGCATAGAGGCTGCCTTGCACGGTGACGTTGTCGCGAAGTTCGATGTTCCCCCCGCAATAATAGAGTCCCAGCGGATTGGAGGCCGACTCCGTGCCGAGCGTGGTATTCTCCAGCACGCCTGAGAGGCCGGGGATGACGTAACTCGGTCCGCCGGGAAACAGCCGGTACTCAGTCAGCCCCGTCTGAAGCGTCAAGTCGGATGAGACGTTCGTTCCGGCGTCCCACCTGGTTTCCACGCCCAGCAAAACAGCGAGGGTGGTGACGGTTTCCGACGGTTGCACGGCGAAAGGCAAAGTCACGGTTGCGGAAAACGGCCGAAAATCCGGATAGCCGCTGAGCATCATCTTCCGGAGGTGGTCCATATAGAGCTGCCACGCCGTCGTCTCGCTCGGGTAGGCATCGGCGATGGAAAGGCCGCGTTGGAATCGGACATTGCCCTGGAAACGGTAGGGGACGTTCAATTTGCAGTCAACGGTTTGCGTTTGGTAAACGGTGTGCGAGGTGATGGCGGGCCAGTCTTGCGGCTGGGGCGCCAATGCCCGTGGCACCAGCTCCAGGACCACGCTCTTTTCGCAGACCGCGGGATAGTCGGGCCGTCCCTGACGCCAAGCCTTGCCGATCGATTTCATCGTGATCCGCAGAGGCAAGCGGGAGTAATCCGCGTCGCCGGGGGCGAGGACTGCATCGCCCGGCAGAAATCGCACCTCGAACGATTGATTGTCGCCGCAGCCTCCCGCCAGTAGGCCGTTCACGCCCGGCCATTGCGACGAGAATACCTTCTGCATTCCCACCGATACGCCCGTATCCGCCGCCCGGCGGGCCAATTCCGCAAGCGCGCCGTTACTCTCGATTTCGGTTCGGCGGGCAAGGAGGTAGGACGCGGCATACGAGATCGCCAACGCCGCCATCACCGCGAACAGGACGGTAAGCATCACGACAGCGCTTCGGGTAGGCCGGGCGGGCGATCGCCCAGCCCTGGATCCGGCCCGATCGGCACATGAACCTGAACCCCTGCCAGGGAACGCCGCCATGGCAACTACCTCCGATCGGCTCTCAGGACGTACATCCGGGCGGCCGACCCGAACAGCGGCACGGCGCCGGTCGCGGAGGCGTCTCCGGCTCGCGCCTGAAGCTGTAGCTCCACCGCCAGCCGGACGTGCCGGACCCCGGTTTGCGGACTCCACAGACCTTGGGGCCAAGCCAGGGCCTGCCAAGAAATGGCTGGATCGTTCCACTCCGCGGACGTGGGACGCAAGCGGATCGCAAAACGCAACGCGCCCCGTCGGATGCCGTCGATCTCGAACGTCCGCAATCGGTCGGACCACGTCACCGTCTTGCGAAGACCGTCCGCCTTGACCGTTGTCACCAAAGTACGCCACGCGGACGCATCCTCGTAAGCAGGGGCCGTTTCACTTCGATGGCGGGCCGTGACCTCCAAGACTTCATCGGGTTGGGATGGGTTGGGATAGAAAAATACCAGTTCGCCGACCCTTGGCAGTCCGTCCGGTTCAAGAGGTTCGCCTTCCGGATGCCACAATACGAGGCACTCCGGAAACGTGCCCGAGGGACCGACGTCGCCGACGACCCGCGCGCCGGGGAACAGCTCATTGGCGTAGCTCTCCGAAAAGAGTCGCCGGATGCGCTCCAGGCATACGCGGCCGGCTTGCAAGGCATGAGCCTGCCCCGAGTTTTCTTCAAAGGCGTCTTCGGAGGTCTTCACCAGCGCCGCCGTGGCCGTCACGATCATGGCCGAAATGCCGACCGCGATCAGAATCTCCAGTAAAGTGATCGCCTTGCGCCGTGTTAGGCCGGTCGCGCTTGGCCTCCCAGTCGGTGGTTTATCGGCGTCCGATTTCGGCATGGCAGTCTGGCGGTTCACTTACGTTGGGTGACGATTCCCGTGCGTTAGGTGGGCTTTACCACGTCTCGGTAGGAATGTGGGCCACAACCTGGGATACCCGAGCCAGCAGGACCAGTCCACCGTCTTGTTTGCGGCGATAGACCCGCACCTCGACTAACCGAAAGTCCGTCACCTGGCCTGGGGGAAGCGGCGTGGAGTA
>JAAZNR010000101.1 GCA_012798155.1 Thermogutta sp.
CTTCTTCAGTTCGGCGGCCAGTTCGTCCAGCCGCAGGTATTTTCGCCAGTTGTCGCCCTGCCCCTTGTCGCGGTCGAGGCGGGCTTGCAGCCGGTCCACGGCCTCGATCAAACGTTGTTTGGCCGCCGACACGTCGCTTGCACGGATCGGTGCGATCTCTTGCCGGGCCTGGGCCAAAGCCTCGGTCAAGCCGTCCGTCGATGTCCGGTTGCCGGCGGTTTCTCCCGCCGAGGCCACTGCGGCAAGGAGGCAAAGGCCCACCGCCGAAATGCACCCGTATCCCCAACGAAAGCGTGCCGCTGCCGTGCTCGCATTGCCCGGCCGGGCGGCGGGAGCCGTCCTAAGCGAATCGAATCGTACCGCTTTCATGCCGCGATCCTCCTGTCGAAGATGAGATTTCATCTCGCGCCGCCCCTGTCACCTAAATCTCGCAACCCCCGTTCTCCCGGCAGTCTGGGACAGTGAGTCCGGCACGACGCCGGGATCTGCCCCCTGGTTCCGCGGTTTCGCAGTGGTTGGTTACGGTTAGTTTACGCCGGGCGCGGGCAGTGTGAAAGTGCGACGGCTGGGTTGTCTTTGGCGAGATACATCTCCAGTGGGGTGATGTTTGTGTATACCTCCTGAACGCCACAGCTCCTTCAGGTGTTGAAAACGCGTTACGTTCCGTATTCAATAAAGACTTCCGCGCCGGGTATCGTCCCGGGGTGCCTGAAGTTGAATTGCCATTTAGACTGGAGGAGTCTATGTCGGCTTCTGTCGTTGAGCGGTCCCTTTTTCGCGCGGTCGCCTCGGCGTGCGCGGTCGCGGTGGTACTTCTTGGCGCGTTGGTCCGCGCGGAAGATCAGCCCGAGGCGGCCTCCAAGGAGGGGGACGCTCCTGCCGCGGTTCAACCGGCCGCGACCGATTACGGGACGGCCTTCCGTGCCGCCCGGCAAGCGGATAGGCCGCTGGTCGTGTGTTTCTATGCCGCGGGGCAAAAAGACTGGTGTGATGCCGTGACGGCGAAATTGGGCGGCGAATCGGGCGTCCGTGCGTTGGTCGCGTTGGTCGAGATCGGCCAGGCGATTCGCAGCGGGGGGAAGGACGTGGTGTTGAGCGAAGACCCGGCCTTCGCCCTCCTGAAAGGCAAACCGGGGGCGGCGGTGGTCGATTTCAGCCTGCCCAAGGATTCGCCCGACTACGGTCGCGCCCGGCGGGTGTTCGCGCTGCCGGAAGCAAGGGCGTTCTCGGAGGAGCAGTTGGCGGCGATCCGGATCGCGGCTGCGCTTCCCGGTGAATTGCCGCAAGCCTCCGCCAAGGAATTGGCAAAGGGTGGTGCCGCTCCGGCGGAAGCGATGCGGGATGATGCGGTCCGGCCGGCCGCGGCGTTCCGGCCGAGTTTGCCCGCCCTGCCCTGGATGACCGACTACGCGGCGGCCACGCGGGCGGCCAAGGAGGAAAAAAGGATGCTGCTGGTGTACATGGTCCCCGAGGGCGAGGATCAAGCCGCCTTGCGGGACCGCTTCGAAAAGACGTTAGCCGATCCGGCTGTGGCCGAGCTGCTGCCGCCGTACGTCTTGGCGCGGCTGCCCCAGTCGGCCGTCATGAAAGACGAGGGCCGGGAGGTCGCTTTGCTGGATCATCCCTCGCTGCAAGAGATGGAGCACAAGCCCGGCCTATTCATCGTGGATTACCAGTCGGAGGGAGAAGAGTATTACGGGACGGTGGTCAGCGTATTTCCGTTTTTGAGCGGGCGACCGTATTCCGCGGCTCAAATGAAGGTGATTTTGGCGCTGCCGAGAGGGACGTTGACGCAGCGGACGATGGTGTACGCGGTGAGCACGCACCCGGAGCGCCCCGCCAGCGTGCGTGGGACGCCCGACCCGTACCTCTTCGGCGAGGCGGAGAGCCACTCCCGGTATCAATCCCGGATTCGCCTCCAGGGGCATCACTTTTGGGAGACGCGATTTCATCGCATCTTGGGCCGCATTCCGCCGGGGACATTGGCCAGCGAGGTCTGCGCCGAGAGCTGGCCCGGCCAGGGGCTTTTGGCGGCCGCGATCGAATGCGTACGGAGCTGGCGGCAGTCGTCCGGCCACTGGCGAGCCGTTTCGTCGCCGCAGAGGGCCTACGGATACGACATCAAGCGGGGCTCCAACGGCATTTGGTACGCGACGGGCATCTTCGCC
>JAAZNR010000790.1 GCA_012798155.1 Thermogutta sp.
CCGCAATGCTGCGCCGCGCAAGCGACGCCGACCGCGCGGCAAGCGAGTTTCGCCGACTGCCGCTGCCGGATTATCTGGGCAAGACCACAGGCGGGTAGATTCCCCGACCGATTGCCGCCCGGTCTCAGTACGGCCGACTCTTGGCCTCGTCTTCGATGACCTTCACCTCGTCGGGCGTCAATTGCCGCAACCGCACGCTCTTGATCACGCCGGTCGAGCACCAGCTCGAGAAACCGAGCGGCTTGCAGAGTTCGACCTCGAATCGGGTGGAAAGCTTGTTCTTGCCGATCACGAAATCGACGACCTTCTCGCCGTCGATCCAGGCCTCGATCTTGACGTCCGTGACGCGGACGCGGAACTTGTACCACTGATTGTCCTTGAAGACCTTGAACTGCGTGGTCTCATTGTCGGAGGCATCGTAGAAGTTGATGGAGGAGAGGCCCACGACGGTACCGCCCCAGCCGCCCGTCACGAGGCTGCAAAAGCTCTCGCCGACGGGAAACGTCAGGGTGGCGAAGAAGTCGATGCCGTCGGTCCGCTTGGCGACCCATTCGATCTCGTAGTTCGTCTTGGGGAGATCCTTGCCGGTGTAGGTAATGCCGGTCATGGTGTCGCCGCGTTCCAAGACGATGGCCCCGTCCTGAACACGGACCTGGCCTTCGCCGCCGAATTGCGGGGCCTTCCAATCGTCCAGGGCCTTGCCGTCGAAGAGGTCCCGCCACTCGTAGGGCGAGGGCTTTTTCGCCTCCTTGCCGTCTTGCGGTTTCTCCGCGGTCTTGCCCTCGGTCTTTTCGCCGGCCGGCTGAGCCGGCGCGGTGCCGGCGTCCTCCGCAAGTACGCTGCCGAGGCCCCCCGCGGCGATCGCCGCACCGATCAAGGCGAGGGCGAGCCAAAGTCCCCGCCGCGACGGAGCGGCAGCGCCCCGCCGACGCGAAGGTCGGCCCGGTGTCTGACGGTTCGGGTCGTGGATCGAGGGAACTCGAGAGAGCGTTGACATGATTCTTTCCCCACGGTTTGGTATGGATAGGAACGGACTCCGCGTAATCGGCGCCTCCGCCCGGCGGAGGGTCGCGTCTTCGGCGGCGGCCGGGGTTCGGCGTGCGGCCGGCTCCGGCTTCGTGATTGCATTTTGACGCCAAATCGCGGGTTTTGCAAATCTCCCGGAGTAGTTTGCTTGACCTCCGCCGCGACAAAGCGTGGGCCTCCCATACGCCGCCCCTGCTCCGTCGCGCCGCCCCCGGAGGCGCGCCCCTCATTGCGCAACCTTGGAAACACGCGCCATTCCACAAGCCTTGGAGGCACGCGCCATTCCGCAATCCTTGGAGGGATGCCTCCGTCGCGTCCGCGAATCCCAACATCGAGGCGATCCCGGTACGACGCAATCGGTTCGGCTGCATCGCAAACGGATCCCATCTTGCCGTTCGGGGATGGTACAATGGCCGCTGATGCGTCCGGTCGCGGAGGGCGATGACCGCATTCCGTTCCCTGCCGGGCGGCCTTGCCGCTCCCGCCCCATCGCTTACCCGGATTCCGAACGGCAGGGTGGCCGGGAAAAATGCCTGGGTGGCCGGGGTCGTAGCGTTGCGAAGCCCCCGGACGCCCGTCCGAATGAGGAGGTTACGATGCGTGTTCCCCTGGGAAGACTCTTGCCGGTATTCAGCCTGCTTTCGGCGTTGGTGATCGGATACCCTTGCCGGGCGGAGGATGCGGCCGCGCCGAGCGGCGAGTATCGCTGGAGCGTCCGTGCCTTCGGGGCCAAGGGCGACGCTGAGACGGACGACACGACCGCGTTCCAGGCCGCCCTGGATGAGGCGGGCAAGGCGGGCGGCGGCATCGTGGAAGTCCCCGCCGCAAGGTATCGCCTCAACGGCACGCTCAGCATTCCCGCCCATGTGACGCTGCAGGGCGTCTTCCGCACGCCGCCCACCAGTCTCCGCCGCGACATGACGGTCGGCGGCACGGTGCTGTCGGCCTATGCGGGCAGGGGAGAGCCGGACGGCCCGGCCTTTCTCCGGCTGGCGGGGAGCAACTCCAGCGTGGCCGGCCTGGTCGTCTTCTATCCCGAATGGCGCCGCGAGGACGTCCCGCCGATCCCCTATCCCCCCTGCATCTTGGCCCAGGATGTGGAGAACGTGGCGATCCAGGATTGCCTGCTGGTCAATCCCTACGAAGGAATTCGGCTGATCCGCGCCGCGCGTCACCTGGTGCGGAACGTGGGCGGCTATCCCATTTGGCGCGGCCTGTACGTGGACGAATGCTACGACATCGGGCGCGTGGAGAACGTCCATTACTGGCCGTTCAACGTCGCTTATCGACCGGACGATCCGTACTGCCTCTGGATCAACACGCAAGGCACGGCCTTCGAGTTCGCGCGAACCGACTGGCAATACGTATTCAACACGTTCTGCTTCGGCTATGGGGTGGGTTATAAGTTCTCGGAGGACAAGCACGGCGGGGCCAACGGTAACTTCTTGGGAATCGGGGCCGATTGCTGCACCCGCGCCGTACTCGCGGAGGCCGTCCAGGCCTGGGGCGTCTTGATTACCAACGGGGAATTCGTGGGCCGGTGGCAGAGTCGGGATTCCGTCACCATCGAAGTGCGGCCGGAAGCCCGCGGAAAGATCAGCCTTTCCAACTGCTCGTTCTGGGGGCCGATCGAGCGCTGCATCTGGATGCGTGCGCCCAACGGTTGGTTCAGCGCCGATAACTGCCACTTTTCCGACTTCGACGTGGCCGGGCAGGGCCTTCCCGCCCTCCAGCTCGACGCTGGTCGGACGATCGTCCAGGGTTGCTCGTTCGCCCGCTCGGGACTGCATGTCCGGGTCGGGCCGGAGGTCGTTTCCGCGATCGTCATGGGCAACCAAGCCGAGGGCGGTCTCCGCGTGGAGAACGCCGCCGGGCGCCGGATGCAGATCGGCCTGAACGAACAAGACCCCATCGAATGGACGCCCGAAGCCCTCTCGGCCTATCGCATCCGGATCGGGGACTCCTACGACGGGCGATACGTGGAAAAGTGCTTCGGTCCGGAGGAGGCCGGCCGGCCGTTTCGCTGGACGGGGGAGAAGGCCGTCCTCAATCTGCCCGCTCTGCCCGGCAAGAGGTATCGCCTGATCGTCTCCGCCCAGATTCCGCCGCAGGCCCAATCGGAGACGGCGGGGCTGTATCTCGGCGAGACGCGGATCGCCCCGCTTGCGCCGGTCATGACGGCCGAGCTGCCCGCCGAGCAAGCCGACTCGCGACGCCTCGAGATTCGCTGCCAAGGTTGGGTTCCGCGGCAGCACGACCCCAATTCCCGCGACGACCGCACGCTGGGCGTTCAACTGCAAAGCGCCGTCATGCTGGCGGAGGACGTTTGGCCCTCGGTCGAGCCGGGTACACTGCCCCAAAAGCTCTTCGATGCCAACACCGGGAAGTGGCTCAGCGAAGAACCGAAGGGCGAATGACGCTTCCCGCGGCGAGCGGATGATCGCCGCCCGTGCGGCAAGCCGTTGCGCGTGCCGGCGCTCTTGGCGCGGTTCCCGGGCGCGCCGTTCTCGGATTTGACCGCCGCCCGTTTGCGACCTAGCCTTCCCATAGGAGGCGACGGAGGGT
The DNA here is from genome assembly GCA_012798155.1 of Thermogutta sp. Lineage (GTDB taxonomy): Bacteria > Planctomycetota > Planctomycetia > Pirellulales > Thermoguttaceae > Thermogutta. The sequence continues at coordinate 3,592 of JAAZNR010000790.1, forward strand.
CCCCGTCCGCCGGCGAGCCGCCTGATCTTCGGCAGCGCGCAGGGACGGAGAGCATTGGGGAGAGCACTGGCTCCAGCGCGTCGGCGAACGACCGTGCGGCGTCATGACCCGGCCGGGCGGCGGCCGCACTGCTCGGCGGAACGGGCCGCGATTCCGAGGCCGTCGCCGATCCGGCGACGCAATGCTCTTTTTACTCTTTTTCCGCGAG
>JAAZNR010000791.1 GCA_012798155.1 Thermogutta sp.
ACCGACTTGGATGAAAGCGGCCTGATTGTCGAGGGCCATGACTTGCGGTCGGCTGAGGATGTCCAGTCGACGATTTTGCTGCAAGGCACGGATCAGCACGCTGACCGCCTCGCTGGATGCCGAAAGGACCATGCCGCCGAAGCCCAGCGTGGAATTGCCGCGACCCACCCCGAAGTTGGAGATCGCCTGCGCTGCCACGATGTCGGATCCGGGGGCGGTGGTGTTGTTTCCCAGCGGGCCGGTCGAGTTGAATAGGAATCCCGGCACTCCCGCCACGCTCCGATTGAAGAGCACCGAATCTTGGATACCCAATTCGATGCCGAATTCATCGTTGTCGGTCAGCTCCACCTCGCCGATGAGCACCTGGATCAGCACCATGGGAGGGCGTTCGTCCAATTCCTCCACGATCCCGACGATCTCTTCGAAATACTGCGGCGTGGCGCTGACGATCAGGCTGTTGCTGACCGGTTCCGGGACCACGACGACCTCTTTGCTGACGAACTCGAAGGTGCTCAAGATATCCGGATTCAACTGCCGGACTTGCCGCTCGTTGGTCAAATAGTTGTTGACGGCCGTCGCGACGTCGTTGGCGGGAGCGTTCTTCAGACGGAAGACCCGCGTGGTGCGCTCCTGAATCTCCGATTCGTCGAGCCGGAGGAGAATGGCCTCGACCACGGTCAAGTCGCCTGCGGAGCCGGTCGCGATAATGCTGTTGGTGCGAGGATCGACGGCGAACCGCAAGGGGATCAGGGAGCTTTCGCCCTCTTGCGCGCCGGTCCGAAAGGCGGGCTGTTGCGCGGCGGTCTGGGTCGTGATTTGGCCGAACAGCGTTTGCAGCATGTCGGCCAAGGTCTGGGCGTCGCCATGCACGATGGTGAAGACCTTGACCTGGGCCTCGGCGGAGGGGAGCCGGTCCAGTTCGGTGACCAGGGCCTCCATCAGAGGCATGCTATCGGCCGGGGCCGTGACGATCACGGCGTTGGCCCGAGTGTCGGCCGTGATGCGGACGTCCGTGAGGATGCCGGATTCCAGCAGCTTGCGGCCTTCGGCGTCCAGAGTGAGAAACCGTAGCCGAGTGGAGCGGGTTTCGTTGGTTTGTTGCTGTCCGGCGGCGCCGGGAGCGGTCGTGACTTGCCCGGTGGCGGTCTGCCGCAAGGCCCCCAGCGTGCCGAGTTGCCCGGCGATCGCCTGCTGGAGCACGGTGGCCAGCTCGCTCGCCAGGGAGTTCTTGAGCGTGAACACGCGAATCTCATTGACGGCCTCGGCGGAGGGGACGTCCAATCGCTCGATCATGGCGGCAACCTCCTCCATGTCGCGCGGGGCGGCCTGAACCACCAGCGAATTGGTGCGGAAGTCCGACGTGACCTGCACTCGCGCCCCCAACCCCAAGCGATCTTGGTAGAAGGTGGTCAGCCGCTCTTCCATGGCCGTGGCGGAGGCGTGCCGCAGCGGGAATACCCGAAACTCCGTCTCCGGGGACACCGGTTTGTCCAGCTTCCAGATCAGGTCCAGCACGGTGCGAACGCTTTCCTGACGACCGACCAGCAGGACGGCGTTGGGCTTGACCAGCGGGGTCATGCTGACGGTTCCGCGTCGCGCGGCGAAGACTTCCTGATAGACCTCGTTCACGATCTCGATGAGGGATTGGCAATCGACGTGCTGGATGGGGACGACCCGGATTTCCGGCTCCGTTTCGGTGCTCAGTTCCTCGATTTGCCGGATGATCTGCATGACGCGTTCCACGTCGCGCCGGTTGCCGCGGACGACCAGCACGTCCAGGCCTTCCAGGAACTCGATTTGCACGGGGCCGATCAGGCCGCCTTCTCCCGGCGTGCCCGTCCCCGGTTGTCCCTCGCCGGGGGCCGCTTCTTGGCCGTTTTGTCCCGCTTGAGGAAGCTCCGGTTGGGCCGCATTCGCATCTTGCGACTCCGCTTCGGTCGCTTGAGCCAGGCGGAGCCGGGGCCGGTTTTCCGGCGCAGCATCGGCGGAGGGAGAGGCACCGTCCGTGTTGGCCATGCGGACGGCCTCGGCTGCCCGCCGAGCGCTTTCCTGCGGGATATTGCTTAAGGATGCCAAACGGGTCGTCATGCCGGACGGCATTGCGGGGGCGTCCAGGGCGGCGACCAATTGCCGAAAGGAAGGGATGGCCCAGCTCGGCCCGCTTGCCCGGATCGTGTTGGCCGTGCGATCGACCGCGAATTGCAGCGTTTCCCCCGACCGCAAGGTTAGGCGGTATTGGGCGAGCGAACCGCCGGACCCTGCCGCTTCCAGACGGGTCCCGAGCGTCTGTTGGAGTTGGTGTTCCATTGCGGAAGCCGAGACGTTCCACAACCGGATTTCGTCGGCCTCCGCGGCTTGGCCCGTGGAAGGGGCGGAAGGTAAGGAACCGTTAGCGGCGGTCGATTGGGACGCCGACGGATTGTCCAGAAAACGGGCCGCGGCCGCCTGAACCTCCGCCGGGGCCACCACCAAAATCTGCGAAGTTCGTGCGTCCGTGATGATCTTCACTCGAGGATCGTTCCCGAATTGGGCCTGCAAAGCCGCCGCGGTCGATTCCAGTGTGTGCGGCGGCCGCGGATAGGTCTCGACTTCCAGGGATGGAGTCGTGGAGACTGCGGAATTGATGGAAGGCGATGGGGGCAAGGCCGGGCGGTCGAGCGATCTCAGGGCATCCGCTGCCGTCCTTTGCGCGGAGTCGCCCCCGCCGATGAGAACGCGGTTGCCGGACTCGTCCGCGACAATCTCGCTGCCGGGGGGGAGAATGGCCCGCAAGGCCGACTCCGCCTGACTGGCCGTCACATGCTCCAGCCGATAGGCGCGAAAGGCGGCATCCTCGGCCGCGGCCGACCGGGCCGCTAGGGCGACAAACAACAGGACGACGGGTTTCCAGTCCGGACCGGACGGGTGCGCTCGGTGGGATGTGGCAAAAGCTCGTGGGATCATCGGGACGATCTCGCCTGGCAAACGATGGTCTCTGGTCCGTGAACGATTCTTCGTGAGCACGAAGACTCCACGCCACACGCACAGCCCGCGCATGCAGAAGAATCGGCAAACTTTCGCTATATCTCCAGAAAAACCCCGCAAACGGGATTCTCACCGGGATTGGGCCCCAGAATCGGTCATGAAAATTGCGTTCTTCACGAAAGACATGGGAAATAGGCTGTTTACTACGACGGGGCTAAGTGGATAGAAAACCACGGTCACTATGAGTGGTAGCAGAATTAGCAGCCCGACTGGTCGCACGAAGTAGGCAACTTAGCGCTGTCGCATTACTTGCCGTTGCGGAAAAGCAGGGCGGATGGAAAAAGGAAATCTGTAACCGTTCACGGAAAGTGTCCCGGCTCTCGCATGGAAACGCAGGAGAACGGGGAGAACACAGAGAACGCAGAGTTGCGGCCGGCGATTCCTCCCCCGCGCTCCTTGCGCCCCCTGCGTTTCAAAGACAGCTTCTCCGCCTCTGCGCTACAGCTTCTCCGCCTCTGCGTTTCAGAACCGACCGGG
>JAAZNR010000792.1 GCA_012798155.1 Thermogutta sp.
GCAGCCTCTGCGCCTCCGCATTGCAATGACAGACCGGGCAGGGGGCTTGAGTGCAGCGGAAGAACTCGCCGCCGACATGAGCCGGTGGCGGAAGGGGAGCGGAGGCCGGTGATTGGGGGCTTCCCTACGGCTACTGCTCCGTTACTTCTTGATTTTCGGGTAGAGAGACTTCAATTTCGTGCGGGCGTCATCGATTTTCATTTGCCAATCGACGCCGCGTTGGGTTTGGTTGACATCCTCCTGCCAGGCAGTGGTTTCCCGGCGCAGTTGCTCGACGCTGCCCATGCGTCGGCCGGCGACGCACTGGCGGGTCATGCTGCTGAGTTCGTTTTCGGCGACGTTCAACCAACTTCCGTGTTTGGGCGTATAGTGGAACTCAAGGCGGCGGACCAAGGAGCGGGCACGTTCCGGTTCAAAGACTTCGTAGAATGCTCCCGGAGTATGCGTGTTGAGATTGTCGCAAACCAGCAGCACCTTCTCGCAATCCGCGTAACGACCTTCCAGCAGATTTGCCAGTTCAATCGCCCAGTCCGCCTTGGTCTTTTTCTCGCGGATAGAAACGTGTCGCCATCCCTGGAGCGGTTCCGTGAACATGAAGATGCTCGCCACGCCCGCCCGTTTGTATTCGTAGTCCACTCGCCGGGAGTGCTCCTTGGTGGCCTCGATCGGCGTCTTCACCTCTTCGACCAACTGCACCGGCTGCTCGTCCATGCACAACACCGGAATGTCGGCGTCGTAGGGCCGGGAATAGACCTCCAAAACGTCTTCCCTGTGCGCCACAAACTCGGCGTCGGCTGCCGGGGGAATGACCCAGTACTGGATGGCGCGCTGGGTGCTCATCCCGTTTTTTTTAACGTCCGGCGGACGGTTTGATAGCTCACCGCCTCCACGATTTCCAGCTCCACCACCTTGCGAGCCAGTAAACGCAACGTCCACTTGCCGTAGCCCGCGGGCGGTCGGCCCAGACGCATGGCAATAATCTTGGCCTCCTGCTCGCCGTCGAGCAGTTTCTTTGTAGGCGGTTTCTCCCGCTTCCGGCCGTTGAGCGCAATCTCAAACCCCTGCTCCACAAATCGTCGACGCACGTTCTCCACGGTTTTCGTCCGGCAGTCCAAGGCCTCGGCAATCTTGGCGTCGGTCCAGTTCGGACCCCCCACATCCGCCTTCAGCAGAATGTTGGCCCGCTTCACCTTCCGGCTCGAGCCCTGGAGCCTGCGGACGACCTCCTCTAACACTGAGCGTTCCTCGGCAGTCAACTCCACGATATACTTCTTGTTCATGGCAACCTCCTTATCGAACAAGACGACAAGGAGTCTCGCCGAAAATGGCAACCAACCCAACCCCAATTTCTAGCTGTCACAGAGCAGTAGTTTTACTACGCAGGATAAGAAGCTGGGCAAACTGGCGTGCGCGGCTTTGTGAGTCTCCGTAAGATCGGTAAGCCGGTTTCGGCGATCCTGCGCAGTAAAATTAAGGGCGGCCGGCTGTGAGCTGCGGGTTGACGGGGGGGCTTGCTGGTCCGCGGCGGCTTGTCCGACGACTTGCGGGCCGAGATTCGGAAAGGCAAGGCCGAGCTGCTCCGCCTGCTGGCCGGCGAATCCGTCCTTGAGCTAGAGGAACGGCTTGGTCGGCCGCGAATCGAGTTGCTCCGCGACAACTGGACGCCCGGCGACGAGGCTGGTTGGCGAGACTTCATCGCGACCGCGCCACGCGAGGACGTGGAGCTTGCCGCCGAAATCCTACAGTGTCGCCTGGTCGAGGGTGAGCACGGCCCCGCGTCGGAAGAACCGCGAGGGGATCGAGCCGGAGGCCGGCGGCTGCTGCACGCACTATGGGCGGGCGGCTTTGAGCTTCGCTTGGAACGGTCGGCAAGCGGCGACGGTTTCATCATCGTGCGCGTCGGCCAAGCACGCCCCGGAACGGACTTCGAGGCGTTGTACGCGATGTTCGAGCGGTTCCACGACGCGGCCGTTCAGCTTTTGGTCGAAACCTGCGGGAGGCTGCGAATCTCGCCGGAAAAGTGGCACGAGCAAGCCCCGGCGATCTGGAAGCGACTGACGGCGGCGAACGTGGGCGACGGTTGACATCCGGCGGCGACGTGGCGTAGAATCGTGGCTCGCTGGAGGCCGGCTTCCAGGGGCGCGGGACGGATCACGAGCGAATGCCGAGCAAACCCGGCTTCCCGCCCCCTCCCTCTTTCTCTCGACGGATAATCCGGGGAGCGCAAAGGGATAGCCTCCATGGCAAGCCTATCACTGGACTGGCCGTTCAACGTCTTCGGCTGGGGGGCGAGCGTTTGCGTAAACACAAGCGCTGGAAGTACGGCCGGCCGTCTCGCCGCACGCGGGCATCGCGGATTTGTAGGACCTCATGAGTGAGAAGCAATTGCTGCGCGAAGGGCAGATCCTGACCGGCCCATTGTTCGGCGAGGCGATGAGGGTGGAGACCGTGCGCGCGAACGGCCCCGATACTTGGGTGGCCGGGTTAGTCGGCACGCGGTCAGAGCGGTTTTGCAAGGTCACCCTCACGAGGCGTGACATCGAGAGCCTCACGATCCTGGACGCGCAGCACACCTACGATGGCGATGGTCGCCTCCTTCGCCTCGGCCTGCAGGCGTACTCCCTCGGCATCGCCTACGAGTTCGATCCTTACTTCGGCCTGTCGATTTCTCGCGTGGACCCGCTGCCTCATCAGCTGGAGGCCGTCTACGACTACCTCCTCAAACTCGCGCGGATTCGGTTCCTGCTGGCGGACGATGCCGGAGCCGGGAAGACGATCATGGCAGGCCTTCTGATCCGCGAGCTCGAACTGCGCGGCCTCGCCGAACGCATCTTGATCGTCTGCCCCGCCAACCTCTTGTTCCAGTGGCAGCGCGAGCTGAAAGAGAAGTTCGAGGAGAAGTTCCTGGTCCTCAAGGGCAGCGACATCCGGGACCAGTTCGGCGTCAATCAGTGGTTGGAGCAGAAGAGAGTCATCACGTCTCTCGACCTTGCCAAGCGGCAGGAGATCCTGCCGGGGTTACGGCAGGTTCACTGGGACATGGTCATCGTGGACGAGGCGCATCGGATGTCGGCCTCCGACGAGACCCACAAGAGCCTGAGATACAAGCTTGGCGAACTCTTGCGAGACACCTCGGACCACATGCTTCTGCTCACCGCCACGCCGCACAAGGGCGATCCGGTAAACTTCAGCCTGTTCCTCCAGCTCCTCGACGCGGATGCCTACGCGGACGTCCGATCCATCAAGGAGGCCATGGAACGCCGCCGCGCGCCCTTCTACCTGCGCCGCTCGAAGGAGGCGATGGTCTACTTCCCCGAGCGCCGGCCGGACGGGTCGTGGGCAGCCGAGAAGATCTTCACGAGGCGCATCCCGCACACGGTCGCATTCCAGATTGACGGGCCGGAGTTCGAGCTCTACGCGGACGTCACGCGCTTCGTGAAGCAGCAGAGTACCAAGGCTGCAACACAGGGGGACGATCCACGGGCGCGGGCCGTCGGCTTCTTGATGTCGCTCTACCAGCGCCGGCTGGCCTCCAGCACCTATGCCATGCGGCACTCTCTCGAGAATCGGGCCAAGCGCCTGGAGGACGGTCTCAAGCGCGCCCAGGACCTTGCTCGGTTGGCCCCGCCGGATATTCCCGACTCGGACGAGCTGGAGGAGATGGAGGAGAGCGAGCGGGAGCGGCTCGAAGAGACCCTGGAGGCGGTCACGCTCGCTGGGAATGCCGATCAAATCCATGAGGAGATTCAAGAACTGAAGGAGCTGGCCCGCCAGGCCCGGGCAGTGGAGGACTCCGGCGCGGAGGCCAAGCTCTCGAAACTGAAGGAACTCCTCCGGCAGGAGGGTTTCTTCGACCACTCGGAGAAGCGGCTCCTCCTCTTCACAGAGTTCAAGGACACGCTCGACTACCTGGTGGAGCGCCTTAAGTCTTGGGGCTTCCGTGTCGGATGCATCCACGGCGGCATGAAGCCGGGCTCACGTGACGAACCTGGGACCCGCCTCCACGCGGAACAGCAGTTCCGAGAAGGGGCGATCCAGATCCTCGTGGCGACGGAGGCGGCCGGGGAAGGGATCAATCTCCAGGTCTGCAACATCCTCTTCAACTACGACATCCCCTGGAACCCGAACCGCCTCGAACAACGCATGGGCCGCATCCACCGATACGGCCAACGGAAAGACTGCCTGATCTTCAACTTCGTCGCCACGAACACCATCGAAGGACGGGTGCTGCAACGGCTTCTGGAGAAGCTACAGGAGATTCGGAACGCCCTCGATGACGACGCCGTGTTCAACGTGGTGGGCGAGGTGCTTCCGGCCCCCCACGTGGAGCGGGTGCTCCGCGACTACTACGCCGGTCGGTTGGGCGAGGCCGACCTCGAAGAACGGCTGCTGAGGAACGTGGACGAGAGCCAGTTCCGCGCGATCTGCCGGAACGCCCTCGAAGGCCTCGCCTCGAAGAAGCTCAACCTCAGGATGCTTATTGAGCGCCGTGCCCTGGCCCAGGAGCGACGAGTGGTGCCCGAGACCATCGCGCGATTCCTCCGGGAAGCGGCCGAGTTCGTTCCGCTGACCCTCAAGACCGTGCCGGATCTTCCTCATACGTTCGAGCCGGGCAGGACGCCAACGGTACTGCGCCGTTACGAGAACGACCCCAGCTGGAAGTTACCGGCGCTTGCGGCCAAGTACCCTCGTTGCTCTACAGACCGGGAGACGGCCGAGAAGAACACCCTGGAATGGGTCACACCCGGACATCCTCTCTTTGAGGCGATCCGGCGGCACACCTACGCGCAGGCGCTAGACGGCTTCGGGAAGGGGGCAACCTTCTACTCGCTCCAGCACGATGCGCCTGCCCGGATCGACTTCTACCGGGCCCGCGTCGTGGACGGGCTTGGCCAGGTGATCCACGAGCGGCTCTCCGCGGTGGAAATCTCGATCGAGGGGGAGCCGCGCATCCGGGAGCCGAATATCCTTGGCAACTTCACGCCGGCGGAGCCGCCCGAGCCCCTGCCGGCGGTTGCCGCGCTTCCCGAGGCCATGCCTTGGCTCCATCAGCAGGTACTCCAGCCCTTTCTCGAAGAGACGCGCCAAGCCCGTCTAGCAGAGATCGAACGGATCGCCGAGCATGTGGAGCTTTCCCTCACCGAGCTTCTCCAGAAGGCGGACGAGGAGATCGGGAAGGCCCAGGAGGCGGTGGACCGTGGTGAGCAGGGAGCGGAAGGCCGCTTGGCCCGGGCCGAGGCCCGGCACGCGGAACTGTTGGCCCGTCGCGAGCGCCGCCGGAAGCAGCTCCAGCAAGAGCGGTCGCTTACGCTCCAGGCCGTCGAGCGGATCGCGAGCGTGCTCGTCTTGCCGCACCCGGAGCGCGAAAGCCCGGAGGTCCGCTCACTTCGCCCCAACCTCCAGACCGAGGCCATTGCCATGCAGGCGGCCATCGAGTACGAACAGTCTCAGGGCCGCCAGGTCAACGACGTGCACGAGAGGAACCTCGGCTACGACATCACAAGCCTCGACCTCCGCTCGGGCGAACTGCGGCTGATCGAGGTCAAGGGCCTGGCCGCCGCGACCGGCACGATCCTGCTCACCCCCAACGAGCGCAGCGTGGCCGAAGATCGCCGTGACTGCTACTGGCTCTATGTGGTCACCAACTGCGGCACAAGGCCCCAGCTTCAGGAACCGATCAGGGACCCGGCACGCTTCCCGTGGCACGAGGTCACGAAGGTGGACCACTATTACCTATCGGTGGATGCGCTGACGAAGCCCATGCAGGCAGGGGAGGAACCGCCGCCCCACGGGGAGAACCGATGAACATTCGAAAACTTACCTTGCACAATTGGAAGAACTTCGCTCAGGCCGAAGTCAAGATCTGCAACCGCCTGTTCCTGGTCGGACCGAATGCCTCGGGCAAGTCCAATTTTCTCGATGCGTTCCGTTTCCTGCGCGATCTGGCGTCTATCGGCGGCGGATTTCAGGAGGCCGTTGAGCGCCGCGGCGGTGTGACAGCGTTGCGCTGCTTGGCGGCGCGGCGCTACCCGGATATCACGCTTGGCGTTGTCGTCCGCCACGACGCAGAAGAGTGGGAATACGAGCTTTCATTCAATCAGGACAAGCAGCGCCGTCCAGCCGTGCGTTCGGAACGGGTGCGCCGGGGCGACGACATCCTCCTGAGTAGACCGACCCGCGAAGATGAGAAAGACCCCGCGCGGCTTACGCAGACTTATCTCGAACAAGTCAACGTCAACCAACGGTTCCGGGAGCTGGCCACCTTTTTCGCCTCGATCCGCTACCTGCACATCGTGCCGCAGCTCGTGCGCGAGCCGGATCGCTCCGTGGGACGCGCCAATGATCCGTTCGGGGGCGACTTCCTCGAACAGGTGGCCAAGACGCCTGAGAAAACCAGGAATGCCCGCTTGCGGCGCATTCAGGATGCTCTGGGTGTAGCCGTGCCCCAGCTTCAAGGAATCGAACTCTTTCGGGACAACCGGGGCACTCCACATTTGCGCGCCAAGTATCAACACTGGCGGCCGCAAGGCGCCTGGCAGACCGAGGAACAGTTTTCCGACGGGACGCTGCGCCTGATGGGACTTCTTTGGGTCGCCCTCGAAGGCGGCGGGCCGCTGCTATTGGAAGAACCGGAACTATCCCTTCATCCGGAAGTGGTGGGTTTTCTGCCGCAGATGTTCGCGCGGATGCAGCGGCGTGCCGGACGGCAGATCTTCCTGAGCACGCACTCGCCTGACCTGCTCCGCGACGAAGGAATCGGCCTCGACGAAGTCCTGTTGCTGCGCCCGACTTCAGAAGGTACCAAAGTTTCGCCAGCCAACGACCTCCAGGATATCCGCGACCTACTGGAAGGCGGTCTGACGCTTGCGGATGCGGTGATTCCGCGCACAAGACCTGAGAATGCGGTGCAACTCACCTTATTCGGAGACAAATGAAGATGAGCGCTGTGATCAACGCGGCGGTCGAGGGGCCGACGGACGAAGCGGTCGCTGTGCGTCTCATCCACCACGTCGGGGCCAAAGCCGGTACCGTATACGGCAAGAAGGGCAAGCCGCATCTGCACGCTAGGGTGTCCGGCTTCAACCGTGCTGCGCGACACGCACCCTGGCTCGTGCTCGTGGACTTGGACCAAGACGCCCAGTGCGCGCCGCCGCTCAAGACCGCATGGCTACCCGATCCCGCGCCGCAACTGTGTTTTCGCATCGCGGTTCGCGCCGTCGAGTCGTGGCTGCTCGCCGACGCGGAGCGGATCGCCGAATTCATGGCCGTGGCACGAAGTCGAGTGCCTGCGAATCCGGAGGGCTTGCCTGATCCGAAGGTCGAGTTGGTCAACCTGGCGCGTCGCTCGCGCCGAAAGGATATCAGAGAGGACATGGTGCCGCGCGAAGACAGCGGGCGGCCAGTCGGCCCCGCCTATACCTCGCGATTGATCGAATTTGTCGAACAGTACTGGCGGCCGACGGAAGCGGCAAAGCGGGCCGACAGCCTCGCTCGTGCCATCCGCTGCCTGGAAAGACTTGTGGAGGAGGCCACATGATCCCCAAGGAATGCAGACGCCTGGCGGAGGTGGACTTCCCCATCGCCGACGTGTCGAAGCACGCGGCGCGGGAGAAGTCCATCCGGCACGGGCACCCGTCCACGCTGCATCTGTGGTGGGCGAGGCGGCCGCTGGCGTCGAGCCGGGCGATCCTCCTGGGGCTTTTGTTGCCCGACCCGTGCGATCCGCTCTGTCCGGAGAGCTTCAAGCGCAAGGCGCGAGAGCTTCTGCCGAGCGTTCAAGGAGAGGCGGGTCCCACCGATGAGGACCTGCGCCGCGCGCTCCTCCGCTTCATCGCCGACTTCGCCAACTGGGACCTGGCGGCAGACCGGGCCTATCTCGAGGTAAGCCGCGGCCTCGTCAAGGCGGCCCACGCACCCGACGACGGCGGGCCGTACGAGGCGCCCCTCGTCGTCGATCCCTTCGCGGGCGGCGGTTCGATTCCGCTGGAGGCCCTGCGGCTCGGGTGCGAGGCGTTCGCGAGCGACCTCAACCCGGTCGCGTGCCTGATCCTCAAGGTCATGCTGGAAGACATCCCGCGGCACGGACCGGGACTGGCCGACGAGCTTCGACGCGTGGGAAAGGAAATCAAGGAGCAGGCCGAGAAGGAACTGGCGGAGTTTTATCCAAAGGACCCGGACGGCGCGACGCCCATCGCCTACCTCTGGGCGCGGACGGTAAAATGCGAATCGCCCAACTGCGGGGCGGAGATCCCGCTCGTGCGCTCGTTTTGGTTGTGCAAGAGGCCCAACCGCAAACGGGCGCTGCGAGCGGTTGTCGTCCGATCCGAGCCGCGACCGCACCCAGAGCCGCGACCGCTAGGGAGCGGTGATCCTCCCAACACCCCCTTGGCCTATCTCATCACCTGGACTTGCTACGGGACATGGCTTCATGGGCACCCGGCCGGTTCGGTTGACGACGAGCGGAACCTGCCGGGCACCCCCTATTTACCCAACGATCCGCGGCGCATGGCGGCGGAACGGGAGAAGATGACTGAGCCGCCGTACACGATGGACGAACCACGTCGGGAAGCGGTACTGCAAGCCGTCATCCAGGACTGCGAATACCGCGGCTGGACCTTGCACGCCGTTCATGTGCGCCAGGACCATATCCACGTGGTCGTCTCGGCCGCCGCCGCGCCCGAACGCGTGATGAACGACCTGAAATCCTACGCCAGCCGTCGGCTCAACGAATCCGGATTCGACTCGAAGGATCGCAAACGCTGGACCCGGCACGGCAGCACCCGCTACCTTTGGGACGACAAGGCGGTGTTCGCGGCCATCGAGTATGTATGGGATCAGCGGGGAAGGCCGATGAGCCGTTGGCGGGCGGAGGAGGGCCGCTCCCTAGCGGTCGCGGCTCGGTCGTCTTCTTCGCGGGGGGATGCCGCCGACACAACGCCCCACGTCGAGTTTGAAATCTTCGAGCCGCCTACCGACCGGGAAGTTCCCGCCGGCACCGTCAGCCGGGCCAAGGCCACGTGTCCGTGCTGCGGCGCGGTGCTCCCGCCCGAGCGGGTGCGGGCGCAACTCGCCGCCCAGCGCGGGGGGGCGGATGTCCTGTTCGACGCGGCGGGCCGGCGGACCGGTGGCGCGATGCTCTTGGCGGTAGTGACGCTCCGCCCCGGCGAACAAGGCCGGCACTACCGGCTGCCGACTGACCGCGACTATCAGGCCGTGTGGAAGGCCCAGCAGC
>JAAZNR010000793.1 GCA_012798155.1 Thermogutta sp.
AGGGGATGCGCCGTTGCGCGCGACGGTTTTCCAGCAACGTACCCTGCGACTGCCGGGCGATGCGATGAATCAGTTCATAGAAACCGGCATCACCGGCCGCCTCGACGGTGGGCATAGTTTCCCTCCCGGTTCTGCGATGACATGAGAATCGCGGTTTACGCCGTCCGATCGGGTTCCGCCGACAGTTGCGCGGGTCCGGAAACGGAACAAGCATTTGCTTGGGTTCGATGCGGAATGCGTGACCCTATTCCCCAGCCTCGGAAAACAGGCACGATCGGTGCCGGCCTCTCTGAAAAGATATAGCTTACAATGGGCTGCTCCGGTAGCTTGCAATATGCTGATCCGGCAAATCCCTTCGTGTGGGGGAGTCTCAGCCGGGCCGCGCGGTTTATGCCGGGCGGATCAGACGGTCCGTCGTGGCGACTCTTCCGAACGTCATGCCGTGGTCGATCCCGCCTTCACCCGACCCAATACTTCCAACCGCGCCCGCTCTTTCGCACTCATGCGTAATGTCTCCATACAACCCTCCTTTCGGAGGGTTGATAGGGACATTTCTATTCACGCCGCAAGGGGTCATTTCTATTCGGGTATGACACGCCTCGGACGCGCGGCTTGACGTTTGTCGCCGCCGGCCGCTAAAGTGAATTTTTCATGCGGCGTCTTTCCGACCAGCGGATACGCGAGGACCGGGCCGAAAAGCGATTGGAAGGGAAGGTTCCCATGCCCAAAGAGCAGACGCTGGATCGTGTCCTGGATTGCGGCGTCGTGGCGGTGATCCGAGCATCCAGCGGAGAAATTCTGGCGGATGTGGCGTCGGCCTTGGCGGAGGGCGGCGTTCTCTGCGTGGAGGTCACGTTTACGGTGCCGGCGGCGCACCGCGTACTGGAGGATTTGACCTGCCGTCTTGGAAGCCGGATCGTGGTGGGGGCCGGCACGGTACTCGATCCCGAAACGGCGAGAGTCGCGATCTTGTCGGGAGCCGAATTTGTGGTCTCGCCGACGCTCCACCTCGGTGTGATCGAGCTGTGCCGCCGATATGACAAGGCCGTGATGCCGGGGGCCTTCACGCCCACGGAAGTCTTGAGCGCATGGCAGGCCGGGGCGGATGTCGTGAAGATATTCCCGTCCGAGATTACAGGCCCGGCCTATCTGAAGGCTTTGCGAGGCCCGCTCCCTCAAGTCCGCGTCATGCCGACCGGAGGCGTCAATCTGCTGACGGCCGCGGATTTTCTCAAGGCCGGGGCCTGCGCGCTGGGCGTGGGCGGGGCCTTGGTCGATGCCAGGTCGATCCAGGAACGCGACTTCGCTCGCATCACCACGCTCGCCCGGCAGTACGTGGAAATCGTCCGTCGTACCCGGCAAGAAATGAACGGCGGCCATTGATCGATCGTTGGTCGCGCGTCGCGTCGGCATGTCCGGCCGGGCATGGTCGCGCGCACCAACCCAACAACCTTCGCGCCGGTATCCATGAGCAAAGCCCTTGTCGCGTTCGATTTTCTACTTCAGGAACAGGTGCCGCGGGCGCCGATTTACGTCCTTTTCGGCGACGATGAGTACCTCAAGCGGCTGTGCTTGGAGAAAATCCGCCGCGCGATTCTCGGCCGGGAAGACGCCGACCTCGGCTACCGCGCGCTGGAAGGCGGTCAGACCGCCTTTGCCGAGGTAGAGATGGAGTTGAGTACATTGAGCATGTTCGCCGACGGCCCCCGCGTGGTCGTCGTGACGGACGCCGACAGGTTCGTCAGTCAGTCTCGCCCGCAGTTGGAACGACTGCTGGAATCGCCGCCCGCGTCCGGCATTCTCGTCCTCATCTTGGATCAGTTTCCCTCCAACACACGTTTGTTTGCCGCGGCGGCGAAGTCGGGCATTGTCGTGGACTGCGGCGTTTCGAAGAAAAAACCGGCCGAAATCGCGGCATGGCTTTCGGCCTGGGCGGCTGCCGTTCACGGATTGCGGCTTCAAAAGGCCGCCGCCGAGATGCTGGTGGAGCTGGTGGGGACCAACCCGGGCACGCTCGACCAAGAGCTGCAAAAGCTATCCCAATCGGGGACGACCAAATCCATTACGCCGGAAATGGTGAGCCGCACGACGGGGACTTGGCGGACCAAGGCGGTTTGGGATATTCTGAATGCGGCATTGGACGGCCGTACCGCCGACGCCTTGCAAGAACTCGACCTTCTCTTTCAGGCCGGTGAAACACCGCTGGGGGTGTTGGGGATGCTGTCCGCCACGCTTCGGCGTTACGCGATGGCCGCCTATCAGGTGGGTCACCCGCACCCAGGACGACCGCGACTTTCG
The DNA here is from genome assembly GCA_012798155.1 of Thermogutta sp. GTDB lineage: Bacteria > Planctomycetota > Planctomycetia > Pirellulales > Thermoguttaceae > Thermogutta. Next base: position 2,299 of record JAAZNR010000793.1, read on the forward strand.
CTCCAGCAGGCCTTGAAGGAAGCCGGGGTCCCGCCTTTCGCCCTGAAAAACGAGGAGGCGCGATTGCGAAGGCTCGGCCGCAAGAGGGCCGAACGGCTCCTCGACTGGTTGTGCGAGCTGGACCTGGCCATGAAAGGCGGATCGGCGACCGATCCCAGAATCCTCTTGGATCGCTTCATTTGTCTGTTGGGTCAAGGCGAATTGGCGGACTTTCGCGGCCGATTCTTGCCGCTCTAGAGCCCCGCGCCGCATCGAAACTCGACGTGGCCGGCGGTCCCCTCCGTCGGTTCCCACCGCCAAGCGGTAGCCACGGCGGCTCAGTTCCAGGGTTGGGTTGTTTGGAGCGGCGCGAGCGCGAAGCGCGAGCCGCCGCGGCGGCTCGTATCTTGTGGGCCGAGGACGGCGAGCGCGCCACCGCGGAGCGCGAGGTTGTCACCCGCATCGTTCCCCGAACCTTCCAGGAAATCGGCGAGGGCGCGAGCGCGGAGCGCAAGACCTTGTTTCGTGCGGTCGCTTGCGCAAGTATAATCGGGGAGAATTCGGCACGATGGGC
>JAAZNR010000102.1 GCA_012798155.1 Thermogutta sp.
ATCGGATCAAGCCGCCGCGATATTGCGACTGGATGCGTCGCTGCGAGACGAACGAGGGTCCGGCGTGCACCTGCACAAGCCGTTGAGACGACCCTGGTTCACGCTTAAGGGTTGGCACCTCCGTCGGAATATACTGAAAGCGGCTTGACCCAATGGTTCCTGAGATCGCCCGGCATCCTCCGTCGAATGTCATCGGCGAAAGGCCGGCGGAAACTCCATCCAAGGTCGCCCTTGCGGGCGATTTCGGCCGCGCCAGGGGGCGGCCTCTACTCCCGTCAATTTTAGCTTGCGGCGGCGGGGAAGCTAGGGCGAAAACGGGCGATTCGCGTGCTGCAAACCGCGTGCCGCGCTCCGCCGCGGCCGGAGGCACTGCGAATACCTGCGTCTGGGGGCTGCGCTACGCTCCGACCCCAGCCACCCTGTCGGCGCTACATCACCGCGACCCCAGCCACCCAGTCGGCGCTACATCACCGTGGCCCCAGCCACCCAGCCGCTTTCGTAGCGCAAATGGGAGCCGCCGGCGTAAGCCGGCGGTGGAGGCGGTGCAAAGACCGGCATCCAGGGGCGATGCGGGCGGAGGACGGAGCCTACGCACCGCGAGCGGCGCGGACCTCGGCCTCGGTGGGGAGGCTGGGTTGGGCGCCCATCCGCGAGGCCGCCAAGGCCCCGGCTACCGCGGCGAAGCGGGCGGCATCGAGCAGCGACTCGCCCCGGGCCAGGGCCACGGCCAAGGCCCCGCTGAAGGCGTCCCCGGCCGCCGTAGTGTCCACGGCCGAGACGGCATGCGGCGGGACCATCACGCCCTCGCCGGGCCTTTCCACGACCAGCGCCCCCCGCGCGCCCAGCGTCACGATCACCGCCCGCGGACCGGACGCAAGCAGGCGATCCGCCGCCGCCTGGGCCGAATCGGCATCCGCCACGGCCACGCCCGTCAAACGCTCCGCCTCGCTCTCGTTGGGCTTGAGATATGTGACATGCCGCAGCAGATCGTCGGGCAAGGGGCGACTGGGGGCGGGCGCGGGATCGAGGATCACGGGCACGCCGGCCGCCGCCGCGATCTCGGCCGCCCGGCACACCGTCGGCAGCGGGATTTCCAGTTGCATGACCACGATGTCGGCGGAACGGATGACCTCGGCCGCCCCGTCGATGTCTTCCGGAGAAAGCGATTCATTGGCCCCGGAGGCGACCGAGATGAGGTTCTCGCCGCGTTCGTCCACCAGGATCAGGGCCACGCCGGTGGGCCTCTCCGCGTCGCGGAGCACGCAGCGGGTGTCGATGCCCTCCCTCTGGTAGCCTTCGACGGCCTGCCTGCCGAAGAGGTCGTCGCCCACCTTGGCGATGAACGTGGTCCTGGCGCCCAGCCTTGCGGCAGCCACCGCCTGATTGGCGCCCTTGCCGCCGGCCGCCATCACGAACGTACCCCCGACCACGGTTTCCCCCGGCTTGGGCAAATGCGCGGTTTTGACCACCATGTCCGTGTTGGAGCTGCCGACCACGACCACGTGCGGAGTGTTCATCGAACGGCCTCATCGGGAAAGGGAACTTGGCGATCTTGGGACCTCACGAAAGGTATCCGGGAAGCGGTCGGCATACAGATGGAGGGCCGCGCTCCGTCGTGGCCGAAATACACGGAACGGAACATCATGGACGCACCAACAACGGACGGGGCGGGGCGCGTTCCTCCAGGGGTCCGCAATTCGATCCGGCAACCCGAGCCGCCCGTGCAAGCCGGCGGTGGATGCGCCGCGAACAGGCCCGTCTGGGGGCTGCGCTACGCTCCGACCCCAGCCACCCAGTGCGACGTGCTACATCGCTACGGCCCCAGCCACCCAGCCGCCGAATGTTATATCCCTCCACACTGCCAGACAAGCCGGCGGTGGAGGCGGTGCGAAGAGGCCCGGCTGGGGGCTGCGCTACGCTCCGACCCCAGCCACCCAGTGCGGCGTGCTACATCGCCGCGCCTCCAGCCACCCAGTGCGTGCTACATCGCTACGGCCCCAGCCACCCACGACCCCGGCCCCAGCCACCCAGCCGCAGAGGACGCAGAGCCACAGAGCCGCAGAGTTGCGGCCTATCAATACTCCAAGGCGGAATCCGGAAGGCAGAAGGCAGAAGTTCCGCCTTCTGCATTTTGACTTCTGCCTTTCTTCTTTTTCCGCGCCCTCTGTGTTTCAAAAACAGCCTCCGCGCCTCCGCGTTGCAAGGACGGACCGGGCAGGGGCGTGAACGACTACGACAGACCGAACCGGCCGACCTCACCGCGAAAGGATGATCGTCGTCAGGCCGACCAGGAAGGCCGCGAACATGGCGGCCAGCAAGCGGCTGGTGCCCGGCGGGGCCTCGCGGAATTCGCGCCACACGAACACGCCCCACAAGGCGGCCACCAGCGTGGCTCCCTGGCCCAATCCGTAGGAGATGGCGAAACCCGCCTTGCCGGCGGCGATGATGCTCATCGTCATGCCCACCCCCCAAATCATCCCGCCCACGATGCCCCACAGATGGTCGCGGGGCGAACCGCGGAAGTAGTCGGCGAAGGCCACGGGCTGCCCGGCCACGGGAAAACGCATCAGCAAGGTGTTGAACACAAAGTTGCTGAGCAGCACGCCCAGCGAGAAGAAGACCATCGCGGTATAGGGGGAGAGCTTGCCCGGCTCCAACGCGATGGGGTCCTCGGCCATGGATCGGGCGACGCAGAGGTAGAAGGTGCCCATCAGCAGGCCGCACAAAATCGACAGTATCAACCCCTTGGCGCCGCCGCCGGATTCCTTTTGCGAGGGGAGCCGCCGGTAGGCCAGGGCGTCCAGCACGATGGCTACGGCGACCAGCGTCATGCCGGAGAACAGCAGGATCGGGTCGCCCGTGGGCTGGTTGATGTAGTTGACGATCATGCCCACGATCAGGGCCAGTCCGATGCCGACGGGAAAGGCGACCGCCATGCCGGCCAGGGCGATGGCCGCCACCAGCAGGATGTTGGCCGCGTTGAAGACCACGCCGCCGAGGAGCGCCCAGCCCTGGGCAGGCCACTGGGCCTGGGCGAGGTCTTCCAGGAACGGTCGGCCTTTGTCGCCCATGCTGCCCATCGTGAAGGCCAAAATCAAGGCCGTCAGCAGGACGCCGATCACGTAGTCCCAATAGAACAATTCGAAGCGCCAGGAGCGGCCCGCCAGCTTCTGCGTGTTGGCCCACGATCCCCAACACAACATAGTAATGATGCAAAACACGACGGCCGCCGGATAACTCTCCAAGACGAACATGGCGCGACTCCCTGGACTGGGGTTTTTGCCTGACACCGTCGAGCAAGCGACGCACGCCGAGAGACGCCTCCGCCGGACCGCGAGGCATCGCGGATGCCGATCGCAAGCTTCCCGCCGAACCGCGGCCGGCCTCGCCCCACGGCGCCCGGCTCGGCCGGGATTCTAATGCACCGGCGAACCCAAAACAATGCCCTGACTTGACCGCGCGGGGCTGAAATGGGGTAGCGGGCGGCTGGGGGCTTCGCTCCGCTCCGACCCCAGCCACCCAGACGGCGGTGGAAGTTGGGTAGCGCCGAAACACCTCCGGCTTACGCCGGAGGCTCCAAGGGAAAACCGATGGTGAATTCCAGAGCCGCCGGCGCAGGCCGGCGGTGGAAGCGCTGCGAACAGGCCCGTCTGGGGGCTGCGCTACGCTCCGACCCCAGCCACCCAGTGCGTGCTATATCGCCGCGATCCCAGCCACCCGGCCGGCCATCGCTAGCTTACGCGGGGGACGGCCTCACGGCTTGGGGACCAACCAGATGTTGCCGTACACGACCTTGTTGCCGTGGCCCTGGAGATAGATCGGACGCGGTCCCGGCCCTTCCCCCTGGCGACCCGGCGTGGCCCCCGGCAACTCCAAGTCCTCGTGAATCACCACGCCGTTGTGCCGCAGTGTGAGCCGGGCGTTGGCCGCCTTCTTCCCATCCTCGTACTTCGGGGCCGTGAAGTCGATGTCGTACGTCTGCCAGGTCAAGGGCGGGAGGCACATGTTGACGTCGGGCTTCTTGACCTTGTAGATCCCGCCGCACTCGTTGTCCTCGCCCGTCAGACCGAACGAATCGAGGACCTGCACCTCGTAGCAGTCGTGGAGGTAGACGCCGCTGTTGGAGCGGGCTTGGCCGCGTGCCTTGGGCATCCACGACAGCCGGAACTCCAGATGCAGGCGGTAGTCGTTGAACCCTTGCTTGGTGGTCACCTCCGAGAGCAGGGCGCCGTCCTCCGTCAGCCGGGCGCCCTGGAAGGCGTCGCCGCTCTTGCCGTCGAAGAGGACGACCGCACCCTCCGGCGGCTTTTTGCCCAAGGTCGGGCTTTTGCGTTCGATGCGCTTCAGCTCGGCCTTGGCGTCGCCCTTGCTGAGGGTCATCACGCCGCCCTTGATTTCGCCCACGGCGCCTTCACCCTCGATCTTGACCGCCTCGCCCTCCCGCACGGCCGACAGGCGAATGCGATTTTGATCGCGCGTCCAACCGTCGCCGGGCAGGCCGCCGTAAAGCACATACACATCGAACTTGCCGTCGCCGAGGGCCACCACCTGGGCGCCGACCTTGCCCCGGGCACCGTCCTCGGCCACGCCCTCGCCGAGATACTCGCCTTGGATGGCGAAGTCGGGATCCTTGGCGGCCTCCTTGAGGTCGATGATCTCCTCCGCCGCGCAGACCCCCGCGAAAGCGAGGACCGCCGGCATCAAACACGCAAGCAAGCATTGTTGGGGCAAAGACATGGCAGCATCTCCTGAAAGCAAAGGGACCTCACACATCAAACGAAAGCCTCCCGCTCCCACACGGCGCGTGCGGGGAACAGGATCGGCTCCGATACGCGGGGCGACGGCGGCCCGTCGCCGCGAATCATCCCGGCAGGTCGGCCTTTTCCCACTGGTCGCGGAGGAAGGCCAGGGACTTGGGGATTTCGACCTCGCGATCCCCGTCGCAGCCGCACTCGAAGCTGCAATAGTCCTGGTAG
>JAAZNR010000794.1 GCA_012798155.1 Thermogutta sp.
GCGGGCGATCCCATCCGCACCAGCTTCGAGGTCAACGGCCGGAAGGTGCAAGTCGATTGTGTCGGGCTGGTCGCCGTGCGGTTCGAGGAGGACGGGCATCTCGAAGCCTTGGCCGCCGGCGGCCTACGACGGTTCGAAACCGACACGTTCCGCCTCGCGCTCGAGCAACCCGTCGATCTGGCCCTGTGGCGCCAGGCCGACGGCGAATACGCAGGAGTGCTCCAGGATTGTGCCGGTCCGGTTCCGCCGCCGCTCGCGGCGATCACCGCTCGCTGGTCCCGCCTGGCGGTTCCCACGCCGCCGGGCGAGTGAGCGTGACGGCAGTGCTCAGTTGCGAACGGCTGACCGCAGGGGGTATAATTCCGCCCTTGGCCGCCAAGTCAGGCAAGACAGTCACGCCGGCAGTCCAGCCGCCGGCCGCCGACTGCGAGGCTATGAGCGTCCACCCGCCCGATGGCAGCACGCGCCGACCGCCTGCACGGCAGCGCGCCGTTGTCACCTTCCCGAAAAAGACAATCTGACAGCCGCCCACGCAAGGAGATCGCCATGCAGACATCCGGCCGCACCATGTTCATGGTCTTGTGCATGCTTGCATCCTCCGCCGGGGCGCAGCCCCCAGGCGACGACGCCGGGGTTGTGGAAGACGAGGCCGTGGTTGTGGAAAATGCCTCGGCCCGACTGGCGCTCGACGGCCGCGGGCGGGTCAGCGCGTTTTGCCGCCGCGACGGACGGAGTTTGCTCGCGGCCGGGAACGACGTGCCCTTCATGATGCTGCGGATCGGCGCCCAGTGGCACGCCGCCGGGTCGGTGGCAGCCTCCGGCGAGGGGAACGAGCGGCAACTCCGGCTGACGTTCGAAGGCACGCCGGTCACGGCGCGGGCGGCCCTGCGGAGCCGCGGCGAGTATTTCGAGGTCGAAACGGTGGCGCTGGACGGCGAGGGCAGCGAGACCGTGGAAGAGTGGCGTTTTGTGAACCTGCCGGTGAATCCGGCGGCCAACGTCGGCTCGTGGTTGAACGTGACGTGGGACGAGGATTTCGCCACGGCCGTGATTGCTTTGGAGGACAAGACCGAGGCTCGCGGCGCCCCGCGGTTTCAGGCCGCAGCGCACCGCAGCCTGGGCCTGGTGGGCCGCAAAGCCGCGGTCATTGCCTGTCCCACGGCGCGGCTCCTGGAAGTGATTCACGATATCGAGCTTGCACACGGCCTCCCTTCGCCGACGCTGGGCGGGGAGTGGGCCAAGACCTCGCGCGAAGCCCGCAAGTCGTGGATGATCACCGGCCTGGCGACCGGCGGCAAGCGGCCGGCCTACGGTCCCGATCGGGTATTCGGGGTGGCAAAGAGCCTGGGCGTGGAGTACGTCGTCATCAGCCTCGGTTGGTGGAACAAGTCGCTCGGCAGCTATCCGATCAACACCGACTTATTTCCCGACGGAGTGGATTCGCTCAAGGCGGTGGCGGACGAAGCTCATGCGCTCGGCCTGAAGCTCGGCCTGCACGTGATGACCGGCTCGATCTCGAAGAACGACCCCTACGTCGCGCCCGTGCCCGATCCGCGCTTCTTGCACGACGGCGAGGCCACGCTGGCGGCCGACGTGGACGCGGCGGCGAAGACCATCCCCACGCGGGAATCGGCGGCCGGTTTCGGCACGCGGAGCGGCTACTGGGCCTACGGCGGCGTGGACGTGCGGATCGACGACGAGATCATCCGCTACGGGGGCGTCGCGGAAGGCCCACCGGCCCTGACCGATTGCGTGCGGGGCGCTTACGGAACCCGCGCCGCCCCGCACAAGGCCGGCGCCAAGGTACGGCACATCGCCGAGCGTTACGGCTGGTATGTCGCCGGGCCGGAACTGGCCGCCGAGATCGGCCGCAACCTGGCCGAGCTTGTCAACCGCGCGGGCTTGGACATGATTTGCTTCGACGGCGCGGACGTGCAGGTCGATCCGCAGGTGCAGTTCTACCGCGGCCACCAGGTCGCGCAGTCGGTGTTGCGGCACGCGCGACGCGACGTGCTCCTGATCAGCAACGGTTCGACGCACTTTGGCTGGCACTGCATGGCCCGCGGCGGCGAGGAGGACGCCATGGCCCGCGGCTTCCAACGATGGGTGGACGACCGAACCGTGCACGCCTGGGGCGAGTGGCATCGGGCCAACTTTCTCGTGCCTGATTTCAGTTGGGTCGGCATTTTCCCCCACACCCCCACAATCCCTGCCGCGCGGCCCGACGACGTGGAGCTGGTCTGCGCCCGCAGCCTGGGCTATGACGCGGCGATCGGCTGGGGCTTTGCCGCCTGCTACGGCGGAGCCTCGAACGTGGAGACCTTCAGCCGCAACGGCCGGCGGGAGGAGATCGCCGCGATCATCCGCACCTATGACAAGCTGCGGATGGAGGACCGCTTCCCCGCCGAGGTGCGCCGCCCATTGCGCGAACACGGCAGCGCGTGGCGTCTGCTGCCGGCGGAGGACGAAGCGAACGGCTATCGGCTGATCCCGGCACGCTACGTGAAAAGCGGGATTCTCCGCGCGGGCGCGACGTGGCAAGTTCAAAACGACTTCGGCCCGCAACCGCTCCGCGTCCGCGTGGAGGCCCTGCCCGCCGTGGCGGCCTACGGCGCGGCCGAGAACCTGGTCGTGGCGGATTTCGCCAAGCTCGCGTTCACGGCCGGCGGCCATCCCGCGGCAAAGACCGCCATTCAGCTCACCGGCGAGACGCATCCCCAGGCCGGCGCCGTGGCGCGATTGAGTTGCGTCGGCCCCCCGCCGGACTCGCCCTTTCCGCGGAAACTCGCCGGCCACGGGCAGCCCGCATGGGCGCAGGTCTCGGCGGCGTTGCCCGCCAAACTCGATCTTGGCCGCCATCGCGCCCTGGGGCTGTGGATCAAAGGCGACGGCAGCGGCGCGACCCTCAACGTGCAATTGGAATTGACGCCGCAGTCTTACCTGCATTTCTACCAGCCGATCGACTTCACCGGCTGGCGCTACTGCGAGCTGGGCGAACCCGAGGGCGACCGCGTGATGGACTACTTCACCTACGAGAAGCACGCGCTGCACGATCTCAAGCTCGACGGCTTCGGCGGCGTCACGCTCATGATCCTCAACCCGCCGCGCGGCCGCAACGTCGAGCTGGAACTCGGCCGCATCGAGGCCTTGTACGAGACGGGCGGGCAGTTGGTCAACCCGCGGATCGTCCTCGGCGGCGCGGCGATGGAACTGCCGGTCGCCCTCGAACCCGAGCAGTATCTGGAGACCGGCGACTGGTGGGGCACGCGCGACCCGGCGGTCTGCCGCGTCTTTGACGCCGACGGCAACGAACTCCGCCGCCTCACCCTGCCCGATCCGCCGGAACTGCCGGCAGGCACCTCCGCCGTCCGTTTCGAAGCCGCCGGCCAAGCGGTGCGTGGAAAGGTCACCGCGATGCTGTGGGACGACCAAGGGAAGCGCTAGAGGAGGTACCAATGAAGACGGCGGTATTGTTAAGGAAGACGCCGGGGTTGTTATTGTTCTGGGGCGTTGCGGCACTGACGGTTTCGGCGGCAACCGCCGCGGACTTCTACGTCTCGCCAAGCGGCAGCGACGATCATCCGGGCACGCAAGAGAAGCCGTTCGCCACGCTCCAAGCGGCCGTGAACAGACTTCAACCCGGCGACACCCTCTGGATTCGCGGCGGCGTGTACCGGGAAACGGTCGTATTCCCGGCCGGGGGCACGGCGGAGAAGCCCGTCACGGTCAAGGCTTGCCGGGGAGAGAGAGTGGTCATCAGCGGCTGCGAGCCGATCGCCGGCTGGACCGTGCACGATAAGGCCAAGAACATCTGGAAGGCCCCGATGCCGTGGACGCTCGGCACGGGGCGCAACCAGGTCTTCTGCGACGGCCGGGTGATGATCGAGGCGCGGCATCCGAACGAGCCTGCGCCGGGGCTGGAGATGTTCGTATCCGACCTCTCGCCGCTCTGGCCGACGTTCGGCGAGTTTTCCATTTCCGACCCCGCGAAGAATCCCGGCCGCGTGGTGAGCAAGTTGCTCGACGGCGACCCGCCCGATCACTGGAAGGGCGCGCTCTACTACGGCGTGCACTTTCAAGGCTGGTCGGCCCAGACGGGCGTGATCGAGCGTTCGGAGCCGGGCGCGATCCACGTCGGCGACCGCACCAACCAGTGGTGGTTTGCCCCCGCGGATTCCCACTGGCTCAAGAACGAAGAGGGACGCGGGATGATCGTCGGTCACATCAACGCGCTTGACCGGCCGGGCGAGTGGCATTGGCAGGACGGCATCCTTTATCTTATTCCGCCGTCGGGCGCCGAGCCGCGGAACGTCGAGGCCAAGCGCCGGCAGGTGGCCTTGGACCTCAGCGGGCGCGAGCACATCCGCATCGAGGGCATCGCCGTCGAGGCCGCCTCCGCACGGTTGGAGGACTCGGCGCACTGCGTGTTCGACCGCTGCCGGTTCGATTACGTCTCGCACTTCACGCGGCTTTACAGCATCGGGCAGGTGGAGCGCGGGCGCGACACGATCAAGTCGGGCGAGACGGGCCTTTTCGTCAGCGGCCGTGACAACGCTTTTTCGAGCTGCGCCATCCGCTTCAGCGCGGGCGCCGGCATCCATCTCCGCGGCTATCATCACACCATCCACAACTGCCTCATCGACGAGGTCTGCTACACCGCCCACTATTTCAACACGATCACCGATGCGGTCTCCGACTTCGCCGACTACGAGGACTTCCGCGTCGGCGGCCACGTGATCACCTACAACACCCTGCGCAACTCCGGCCGGCACTTCTTCAACATCTACGGCAACGGCACGAGCACCGCCTCGCGCGACCGCGGCCCGATGGATTACATGGCCACGCTGTTCGCCCACAACCATCTCTACAACGGCATGCTCCTGACGCGCGACGCGGGCTTCATCACCGGCTATTACGGTAGCGGCGGCACGCTCAACGGGCTGCGCACCCGCATCGCCTATAATGTGATGCACGACAACTACGACCTGTTCGGAATGCGGATCAACGCCCTGGGCATGGTCTATCTCGATGCCGGCACGTGCGACGTGGAGCTGGACCACAACCTGCTCTGGGCCGCCCCCGGCTCCCACCAGCGGGCGATGTGGTTCAACAGTTGCTGCGCCGACGTCCGCGAGCACGACAACGTGTTCCACCCGCGATTCACGGGCACGAGCGCCACGTTGAAGCCCGCCGATTTCCCCCAAGGGAAACCGTTCCGCTTCGGTCACGACTTCGACAACCCGCCGCCGGTTGCCGATTGGCCGCCGCTGAAAACGCAGCGCCTGGATATCAAAGCCGCGTCCTCGCAGGCGGGCGACCCCGGCCGGTTGAAGGACGGCGATTGGTTTGCGTTTGACGCCGTGAAGTTTGATGACGGCTGGCAATCGGCCGTGGTGCGGTTCGCCGGCGACGTGAAGGCGATCAACAGCGACCGCGCTGCGCGTGCCAAACCCCGCCACCGCAAAGCCACCGACCCGCTCGTGCTGGAGGCCGTCACCAACGACGGCCGGCACGAGCAGATCAAAACCCAGTGGACGTTCATTCACAACGTCAGCGATGGCTGTTGGCTGCGGTTCAACCAGGTGCCGCTCGGCGAGGGCTACCGCCGCTTCCGCGTGGTTTACGGCAACACCAGTCCCGAGCCGCGTTGGCTGGAAGTGCGGCTCGATAGCGTTGACGGACCGCCGGCCGGCCGCGTGGACCTGCCACAGACCGACGTTCCGCGTCAGCGCGGTCCCGCCGACAAGCCCACCACGAGCTACATCCAGATTTACGGCGAAGCCGTGGGCGAAATCTCCGAATCGGCCGCCGGAACACGCGATGTGTTTGTCGTCTTCCGTTCCGCGGACGGCCGGCCGGTGGGCGAGTTCGAGTATTTCCGTTTCGAGCAGTACCGCGGCACGATCCCGTTGCAAAAGGACGAGGTCAAACTCGAACTGCGGGCGGGCGGCAAGGACGGCGCGAAGCTCGGCGAGTTCCACCCGCGCTTCACCGGCGGCGCCGGCAAGTTCCGCGAGTTCGTCACGCCGCTGGAACCCGCCCGCGGCACACAGCCGCTTTTCCTCGTCGTGCGGTCCGCGCTGCCCGGCCCGGTCGGCGCCGTCGAGAGCCTCGATCTTCAAAGGGCGGACGGCTCCGCCGTCCTGAGGGGCATCGGCAACCCACCGCTCGTGCGCGGAGGCGAGATGGTTCTGCCGCAGCCGACGCATCCGCCCCGCGCGCGGCCGGCCGACAAATACGAGAAACCTGCACCGTAAGTCTTCCAACGCCTTCCGGGCCGCATTGCACGCCCGTATGATTCTGAAATACGGGAAACCCGCACCGTAAGTCTCCAAGTCTTCCGCTAGGGCAACCGGCCGCGATGCCGGAGATGCTGCAAATCGCGAGAGAAAGGAACGCATTCATGTACCGCCTTGCGACTCTTGCCATCGCTCTGGTAACCGCGGTCTCTTGGTCGGCCGCCGCATCCGAAGGGCAGCGGTTTGCCGAGGATTTCTCGCAAGGTTCCGCGGCGTGGCGATACGGCAACGCGGTCCAGCATACCGACGCCGGCGGCCTGGCGATCGGGGCCCACCTGCCCCAAGTCACGCTGGCGGGCACGGCGGTGAACCCGGAAAACCTGCGAAGTTTCACCGCCGCGGTCCGCTGGAACTTCGGCGGCAAGGAGAAGCGGCGGCTCTGGTTGGGCTGGGGAAAACCGTTCGAGTGGAGCGCCTTCGAGGAGTGCGCGGAGCAAGTGGCGGTCTCCACCGACGGAAGCGTGAGCGTCTTTGCGGGCGGCAAAGAGATCGGCGCCGGCCGGATCGCCGTCAGCGATAAGGGCGACGCCTCGCTCACGGTCGGCCGCCGGAGCGACGGCATCGTGCTCAGCAGCGAGGGACAAGAGACGGTCTTCGCGCTTCCGCCGGGGGCGGGCGGCGCGGCCGGTTATTTCGCGCTGCGGGCCCAAGGTCTCGATCGCGGCGCCCCGCCGTTGCGGATCCTGGGCGTGGAAATCCAGTGCGGCGGAAACGCCCCGCCCCTGACCGAGACCCAGCGCACGGCCGAGAACCAGCGCTGGGCGGCCCTGAAACTTCGCGGAAACTGGGAGGCGCTGCGGAAGTTCGAGCAGCACCTCGAAGCGGAGACGGCTGCCGGGAGGTGGGGCTTCGCGACCGACTTGCGGATCGAGCCGGGTCTGGTCAAGCCGGGCGAGAAGGTGCGAGCGACGTTCCGCTGCGCGGGGCCGACGCCGCCGCGCTGCGAGGCGCGGCTCGAACCGGACTTCTTGAGCGAGCGGCCCGGCACGCCGCAGCCGCTGGAGCTGCGATGGCGCGAGACTGCCGGCGGACGCGAGGCGGTGGTGGACTTGGAGCCCAAGCAGTGCGGCAACTGGCGGATCGTCTGGCAGGTCGGCGACGAGCAGCTCAGCCGCGTCTTCGGCGTGGTGGATCGCGGCTACGCGGTGTGCCGCTTTCTGGTCACCAACGACAGGGCGTTCAGCAAGCCGAATCCCGAACCGGCGGCGCACGACGCCATCCATGACGCCGGCTTGGCGGCCGACCACTGGGGCGGCTCGGAGTGGACATCGCCGTTTTCCCGCACGCCGGAGAGTCTCCTGGAACACTTCCGGCGGCGCGCGGAGCTTCGCCATCGCTGGGGCGACGCCTTCATCCCCCTGTGCAATGCCAACTGGATCATCCCCGGTTGCCCGGACAATAACCTCTGGCGATTCGACGATGAGGTGCAGCGCGAGGGCCTGCGGCAGGCCGCGCGGCTGTGGGACCTGCTCGGCCTGGGGCCCCTGGACGTGCTGGCCGGCTATACTTTCGGCCACAACACGCCGCCCGTCGCCCGCTCGGTCGGCATCAAAATGCTGGACTCACTTTGCCAGTGGCAGAACTGGCGCGACGGCGCCGACGACAACGCCTGGCTGATCAACCACTGGGGCGCGCCTACCGTGCCCTATTACGTGGCCGACGACGATTTCCGCAAGGTCGCCCCGGGCCGGTCCATCGTGGCGTTCACGCAATCCACGACCTCCAACGTGCGGGCGTTCACGATCATGACCTTGGAGACCCAGCCGCAATTGAGCTTCATGCGGAGCCGGCCTGCCGCCGACATGGCCGAAAGCGCCAACATCGACCGCTTCGAGACGGCGGCGGACCTCTTGCTGGCCGAGGCGGCCTGCGAGGACGAGCCGGCGTTCCTTTCCATCGGGCTGGAGAACTTCGTGGACTCGGCCGACTGGAACGAGGCCAACCGTCGCGGCGTGAGCTACCTCGTCCGCCAGGCCCGGACCCGGAAACTGGTCTTCGCCCAGGCCGCCGACATCGCCGCCTATTTCCAGCGCCACTACCCGCGGCAGCCGGAAAATTGGTTCTACTGGCCCGATATCTACGCCGGGTTGGCGCACAGCTACAAGCCGCGGCAGTTGCCCGACCGCATCGAGATGAGCAATGCCCAGTTCCACTCCGTTCA
>JAAZNR010000795.1 GCA_012798155.1 Thermogutta sp.
GCAAGTATTGTAGCATGTGCGGGCCGAAGTTCTGTTCCATGCGGCTCTCGCAAGATGTTGCGGAGTTGACGGGCGCAGTCGATTCGCCCCAAGATGCCAAGCAGGTCAAGGAGATCCCCACCTGAGGTGAAAGACGCGCTGGGACCACCGCGGGGCGGAACGGCGAGGGTCCCTTTTCTGTAGAATAGGTGCGGCGATCGCTGAGGGGCGTCGCTTCGGGCGTGCGGGGGATGCCGTCTTGCCGGTCGGCGCGTGGCCCTGGATCAGCGCGCGGCACTAAACTGGATCAGCACGCGGCACTAGAATAGAAACAATAGGGGCGGTTGCATTCCCATCCGCTGCCGGCGCGGCCCGCGGCAAAATTCCGCGGCCCGGCATTGGACCGATTCCCCACCGGCGGATAAAATAGACGGTTTCGCGTTTGCCCGTCGGCCGAGCGCAGGTTGCGTCAACGGCGAATTGTCACGTGTCGAACGGTTATTTTATGGGTTTTGACAGGCACGACATCGAAAATACCCGAAACATCGGGATCTCCGCGCACATCGACTCCGGGAAGACGACCCTGAGCGAGAGGATTCTATATTACTCCGGCCGGATTCATCGCATGGGCGAGGTCCGCGGCGAGGGTCCCGGCGCCACCATGGACTACATGGAATTGGAGCGGGAACGGGGAATCACGATCACCAGCGCGGCTACGTCGGTCTCGTGGCTGGGGAAGAAGATCAATCTGATCGACACCCCGGGCCACGTGGATTTCACGGTCGAAGTGGAGCGGAGCCTCCGCGTCTTGGACGGTGCGATCCTGGTCCTGTGCGCGGTGGGCGGCGTGCAGGCCCAGTCGCTGACCATCGACCGGCAGATGCGGCGCTACCACGTTCCCCGGCTGGCCTTCATCAACAAGATGGACCGCGTGGGGGCGGACCCGGTCAAGGTCGTCAAGCAGTTGCACGATCGCTTGGGCTGCGACGCCGTGCTCATGCAGCTCCCGATCGGTCGCGAATCGAGTTTCCGGGGCGTGATCGACCTAGTGGCGCAAGAGGCGGTCTATTTCGAGGGCGAAGAGGGCGAGCAAGTCCGCCGCGAACCGGTGCCGGACGCCATGCGCGACGAAATGCTCGCGGCAAGGCGGCAGATGCTGGAATCGCTGGCCATGTACAGCGACGAACTGCTGGAGGTCCTGTTGGCCGAGGAAGAGCCGCCGCTGGATTTGATCTATCGCGTGGCCAAGGAGGCCGTGTGCAGCCTGCAATTGACTCCGGTGTTTCTGGGTTCGGCCTTCAAGAACAAGGGCGTCCAGCCGCTGCTGGACGCGGTGGTGCGATTGCTGCCGTCGCCGGCCGAGACGGAGGTGAAAGCGATCCCGCCGGGCGGGACCGAGCCGACCCTTGCCCTCTCCGCGGATCCCGAGCAGCCGTTGGCGGCGATGGCCTTCAAGTTGGTGGAGGATCCGTACGGGGCCTTGACCCTGTTCCGCATCTATCAGGGGTGCATGACCAAGGGCGAGTCGTATTACAACCAACGAACCGGCAAACGGGAACGCTTCGGCCGGATCGTGCGATTGCACGCGGACAAGCGGGAGGAGATCGAGGGGGCCGGCCCGGGCGACATCGTGGCCGTCTTGGGCATCGAGGCCGCCAGCGGCGATACCTATTCCTCCCTCCCGAACTTCGGCACCTTGGTGAGCATGTTCGTCCCCGAGCCGGTCATCAAGATGGCCATTATGCCGGTAGAGAGGGGCGGAGCCGACCGCCTGGCCAAGGCCTTGGCGCGATTCCGCCGCGAGGACCCCACGCTCCAAGTCCTTTCCGATGACGAGAGCGGCGAGACCTTGATCGCCGGGATGGGCGAGCTGCATCTGGACGTGTACGTGGAACGCCTCCGCCGCGAATACAAGGTGGAAGTCGTGGTCGGCGCCCCCAAGGTGAACTACCGCGAGGCCCCCACGCAGCCCGCCGAGTTCAATGTCCGGCACCGCAAGCAGACGGGCGGTTCGGGCCAATATGCCCACATCGTCGGCCGCATGGAGCCGCTCCCCGAGGACGCGGAAGAGAGCTTC
Organism: Thermogutta sp.; assembly: GCA_012798155.1. Classification (GTDB taxonomy): domain Bacteria; phylum Planctomycetota; class Planctomycetia; order Pirellulales; family Thermoguttaceae; genus Thermogutta. The sequence continues at coordinate 2,057 of JAAZNR010000795.1, forward strand.
GTGTTCGAGGAGGCGATCGTCGGCGGGCGGATTCCGAAACAATACATCCCGGCCATCGAGAAGGGGCTGCGGTCTTCGCTGCAAAAAGGACCGCTGGCCGGCTACCCCATCGTCGGACTGCACGTGCTGGTCGAGGACGGCTCGTATCACGAGGTCGATAGCTCCGACCTGGCATTCCAGATTTGCGCCCAAACGGTCATGCGCGAGGCCTTCCCGCGGACGCAACCGGTCCTCTTGGAGCCGATCATGCGGATCGAGGTCGAGTGCCCCGAGGCCTGCCAGGGCAACGTGGTGGGCGATTTGGTCGGGCGGCGGGGGCTGATTACCGGCTCCACCGTCATGGGGCCGATCGCCCGAATCACCGGCGAAGTGCCCCTGGCCGAAACCTTCGGCTATGCCACCGTGTTGCGGAGCTTGACGCAGGGGCAGGCCACGTTCTCGATGGAGTTTTGCCGGTACAAGCGAGTACCGTCTTCCGTTCAGGAAGAGATCATCGCTCAACGGAGAAAGCGACAGACCGCGGCGGTCGGTTCCTGATCGCCGTCATTCCGGCCCGGATTCCGCCGTAACCGTTCACGGGGTTGGGTTGGGGATCGGGTTCATGCTTGCCATGAAAGCGGCGACAATGGGACTGCCGCTTTGGGGAGTGACTGGGCGGATACGTTTTTCGCCTCCCATCGGCCAGGGACGGCTACGCGGAAAGAAAGATGGAAACGCAGAGAACGCCGAGAACGCAGAGTTCGGGCGACCGATTCTCCGTTCTCCTTCTTCCTTCTCCGCGTCCTCTGCATTTCAAAACCAGCCTCCGCGCCTCCGCGTTCGGATGACGGACCGGGCAGGCGCGTGAACGGCTACATTCCGCGAAGTCTCGCGCGTTCCTAGGAATCGAACC
>JAAZNR010000796.1 GCA_012798155.1 Thermogutta sp.
CCGGTTGTGATTGCCGGTCACCCGAACGCCGAAGGCCTCTCGGATCATCCGCAAGTGCTGATCGCAGGGGCCGAGGACCGCCATCAGCATTTCCGAATTGACGACGCTTAAAGTCTTTTCACTCATGCCATGAGCCGCGCAGGCAGGCGCGCGGCCGAAGGTGACAATGCCCCGCACTTTGGAAATTGTAGTCTACCACGGCGGCGGATAGTATTGGTTGCCATTCCGCCGCCGCACGGCATCCGCAAGAACAACGGCGCTACCCCATCCGCAGGGGGCATGGGTAGGGCACCGTGATTGGGGTTAGCCGCAAGGTCGTCGCCGGCGTTGATCTTTAGCGCAACCGCAGGGGTGGGAACAACGCCCCCGTTCAGCGGAGGGCCGCGCAGCCGACCGTCCGCCGCAACCGGTTGTCACGGCACCGAGCATGCCCACCGTGTGTTGCTCCCTAATCCCGAAGACCGATCCGGGCCAGAAGGTGTTCCCGGAACTCTGTAAACTCTTTGGACCCTGGTCTTGCAACAGCTTCGATGCGGAAGAACCTATCAGTGCTTGGGGATTCCCTCCTCGCCTTGTCGAGGTCGAGGCGGAGGACGCCGACCATCGTCCAGCACTCGACGAAACCTGCGTTTCGCGCCTTTTGATGGCTCTTTTCCGCTTCCCCGATTCGGTTGTGTATGTTGGAGATATCCCTCCCACCCTTGATCTCGATGGCAACCAGATTACGAACGTCGCCGGAAGGTAGCTGTTCGGTAATCGAAATGTCCGGGTCGCTCGAAAACTCCACACTAACCGCGCGGCCGGCGGCGTTCGTAACCGTGAGACTCCGCTGACTGGATTCAACCGTGGCAGAGGCCACATGAGTTTTGATAAGGTCGAAAACTCTTTCCGTTGCTTCCGTACCCAGCAAATTGAGAACGCCTCCTCTGAACTGCGGTCCGAGGGTCAATAGCGTAAGCTCGTGAACCGCCGCAGTATCGAGCTTCTTTACGCCCTTAACGAGCATCTCCGCGCTCTTGCAAAGAGAGCGACAAAGGTCTTGTAGCTCTTTTTCTCTGCCCTTCGGAATCCTGCCCAGTTCCTCCATTTGCTTGAACGGCCCGAAGCCATAGGCATTGCCGTAGAATTGCTTCTGTGAAAACCCGAGAAGGAGACGGTAGTAGCCCAGAAGAAAAGGACTTGCTCGGAGTATGCTCGGGACCGGGAACACAATCTCTCCTCGGAGACCCCACGTTGCCACCTTGCGGAGCGTCACTTCGGGGACAAGGGATCGCAGTTCTTCGTTGATGACTTCGAGGTTTAACGTCGATACGGCGTTTAAAAGGGCATCAACCAAGAAAACATTGCGGAGTTGAGAAAGCCGATTATTGAAAGTGATTTGAAGGTCCGGCCGCGGAGATATAAACTCGCTCATTGGCCCGATCCCTGCTCATAAGTGAAGAGAAGCCGTGGAGTATTCCTTATGCGCCGCAGGGCGAGTTTGACGTAATCCGGGTTAAGCTCGATACCCACGTACTTCCTGCCCTGCTGCTCGCATACGACTCCCACGGTGCCGGAGCCGAAAAAGGGATCTAAAACCCAATCGCCGGGCTCGGTGCCCGCCAAAATGCAGGGTTCAATGAGTCTTCGTGGAAAGGTGGCGAAATGGGGCCCGCAAAACGGCTCGGTGGGAACGGACCAGACGCTTCGCTTGTTCTTCCCCGTGGGATCCGCAATGTCGGCCGCCCGGTAGAAGTACCTGAGAGATTTGGAGAACAGGAAAATGTACTCATGCGACCGCGTAGGGCGATCCTTAACGCTCTCCGGCATACAGTTAGGTTTCTCCCAGATCACGTCGCAGCGCAGGTACCATCCCGCCTCCTGCAGGGCAAAGGCGAGGCGCCAGGGGATGCCAACCAGATCCTTCGGCTTCAGTCCGGGTGGTGTTTTCGGGCGGTAAGACATTGCTCTCACCGGGTGCTTTTTGTCGGGCGCCCGGTAGGCACGATTGCCACTGGTGTAGGAGTCCCCCACATTCAGCCATACAGTCCCGTCGTCGCGAAGGGTGCGGCGGATCTCGTCGAAGATTCTCACGAGACGAGAAACATATTCCCTCGGATCATCTTCCGCACCGATTTGGCCATCAGTTGCGTAGTCTCGCAGCCCCCAGTAAGGCGGCGACGTGACAACACACCGAAAGAAGTCTCCGGGAATCTGACGGAGAACCTGTTCGGCGTCGCCCTGATAGACCGTCGAATCAGTAGGCTCCGGCGCGTAAGATGCATCCGGCTCCCGAACGAATTTCACGTTTCTCCTCCAAAACCATGGATCAACGAGTATCCGGACTTCTCCGGGCGCCCTAACACTATGTTTGATCACAGCCTGGGGCGACGACAAGGGTCGCCTTTACGGGTGCCATCGGCGATGGAGGGGTTGTTTTCGTCCGGCCGGGCATTAGGCCCGCCCACATTGTTGCCCGCCCCCTATTTTTACTCCGCAGGATCGCCGAAACCGGCTTACCGATCATACGCAGACTCGCAAAGCTGCATACCCCGATTTGCCCAGCTTCTTATCGTGCGGAGTAAAACTATTCGCCCGCCTCTTATTCGCCCGCCGTGCCCGCGGACCCGGTGTCCGCCCAGGGTGTGCTCATTCCAGCGACTTCTCGTAGATGCGGTACCGTTTATAGAGTTTCCCGCCCACGGCGCTGACCGTGCGATTGATGGCATGGTTGTCTTCGAGAGTCCAG
>JAAZNR010000797.1 GCA_012798155.1 Thermogutta sp.
ATCGGTAGCCGCAACTCCGCGTTCTCTGCGTCTCTGCGTTTCCATCTTTGTAGTTCACGGTATTCGAGGTTTGGGATTGCTGCAAAACCGGCGTTTCGATTTGTTATGCCCGTGAATGCTTACTCGAATGGTTTCAAAGTGGGGACATTTCTATTGGCGGCTGACAAATACTCTTTGGATGCTTGACATGCCAAATCCCCCTGTGTAGGATGCCTCTCAGCCCGTTGCCGTGGGGTTCCAACGGGCAGGAGACGAGCAAGACTCCCGTGAAACGTTCCGGCAATCATATGGTGGGTGGCCGATGGGTCCTAAACATTTTCGAATCCTTACGGCGATGGCGGGCCTGTGTTTCTCCGCGCTTCTCTCCGGCGGACCTTCTCAGGCCCAGCCGGCTCCGGAAGGGGTGCCGGCGGCGGTGTCTTGGTTGGAAGACCAGGCCCGCGGTTTGGTGCGCGAGTGCCGTCGAACTCTCCCGGACGGTCGCGCGGTCTTTCCGCCCCAGGTCGGGACCGGCTACGAGGCCTTTTGGCTCCGCGATTACGCCTACATGCTGGAGGGAGCCCCGGATGCCTTCACGGAGCAGGAACTCCGAGAGTCCCTCCGCATGTTTCTCGATGCCCAACAGCCCGACGGGACTTGCGTGGATTGTGTGACGTTCGACGGACGGCCGATCCTCAAGCCGGGAATGGGGACGATGGGCGAAAACCCCGTCGCCGACGGTTCCCAATTCTTGGTGGATGTGGCGTATTGCACATGGAAAAGACTGGGCGATGCGGAACTTCTTCAGGCGATACTCCCGCGTCTGGAGAAGGCCCTTCAAGCGGTCCCTACGCAAGAGCAAACGGGTCTCGTCTGGATCGATCCGCGGAAGACCTGGGACCGCTGTCCGTACGGATTCACCGACACGGTGGTCAAAACCGGTGCCGAGCTTTTTTCGTCCCTTCTTTTGTATCAGAGTTATATTCAGATCGCGGAAATGGAAGCGGCCGGCGGACGCCTCGAAGACTCGAAAAAGTACTCCCAGAAAGCCGCGGACCTTAAGGAGAGCATTCGCAATACCTTTTGGGATGAACAAATAGGCCTCTTTGTGGCAGCGACTCATCGATGCCGTCAGCCGGATATTTGGGGTTCCGCCTTCGCGGTGTACTTGGATGTCGCCACCCCGGCCCAAGCTCGCCGCGTCGGCGAGTACTTTCGGGATCATTACTCACGGATTGTCCAGGCAGGTAAGATCCGTCACCTACCGGGGGACGTGTTCTGGGAAGCGTGTAAGACGCCGCCTGATACCTACCAGAACGGCGGCTTTTGGGGCGTGCCCGCCGGTTGGTTTGCGGCGGCCCTATGGCCTGTGGCTCCCACCTTGGCAGAGAAAACGATCCTCGACTTCGTCCAAGACAGCCGCCGCCGCGGCTTTGCCGAATGGGTCCAGGGAGACACGATCCGTCTGCCCAAGTACGTGGCAAGCGCCTGTGCCCCGCTCCCGGGTTTCCGGCGGATTGTCGAGGAACAAACCCGGCGGGAATCCCCCGAATGAGCCGCGAACTGCCAGAAGGCCGGTTGCGACGCGACCTCGGGACTATCACATCGGAACTACGGAACTACCGATGACGGCGGCAACATCGGCGACTGGATGGCAGCCATTGTCTTCCCGTTGTTACAACGGTAACGGCTCCACACTTTCGCGGGGCGATCGACGAACTACACTTCCGTGTTCACTGTGACGGGTGTCGGCCCGCCCCCGTGGGGTTCCGGCGGGCACGACAAGAGTAGGAACCCCGTGAACAATCACGTTTCTATTAGTGCATCCCCGAGCCGCCGGCGTAAGCTGGTGGCGGCAGCGCCATTGGGAGGAAAAAG
>JAAZNR010000798.1 GCA_012798155.1 Thermogutta sp.
GGGGGATTCGCCGGCACCCAGGCCGGTCCTCGCCTCACGCGCTGCCCGAACAAATCACGTCGGTTCACGTCAGTTGCCTGCCCGACGCAACTCCTTCACGGAATGGATCGACAGCTTTTCCGTAAAGGGTATCGGCTTGCGGAGCTTGGGATCGAGGTCGTGCTGAAGATAGACGATTCGGGCATCCTCCGGCGCGACGTAAGCCCAGGCGAGGCTCATCGGTTTGGTCCCGGGAGTCACGTCGATCACCAGCCCGTCACCGTCTTCCGGCTGCGGCGCTATTTTCCGCAAGAGGTCTCGGAACTGCCGGATCAGGCCGAGCAGGTCGTCGACGCGGATTTCTTCGAGCGCCGCGTCGAAACCTTTCTCCCGGACCAGACCCTGCGCCTCCCGAGCGAGTGATTCGTATTTCCGGTCGTTGCCCGATGTATACAGGATGACGGACGAGCCGGGGCGAAAGATGAGATGGGTGAGGTAGGCCGTTTCCGGGCTGTCGCTGGCGATGGTGACGAGGCGGCGGCAGGTCAATAGTTCGGGCTGCGTCTGCTTGCGGAGGTTGTCTGCGATGTCGTCCACCAAGCAGTCGAGGTAGTAGCGCCGCCCTTCCTCGCGATCGTGGATCCGCAGGTAGCTGGCGGAGCGTTTTTCCGGCGGGTCGTCACGGCCGGCCCGAACTTCAAGCAGCGAGAGATACTTCCGCATGGCCTGCCGAGGTTTCGGCTTGGCTTCCTCGAGAGACTCGATCTGAAGTTTGATCGCGGAGGATTGGACGGCGTGCTCGGCTTCCGCAGTTTGTCGCTTGGGCACGAAGAAGTGGGAGGCTTGGAATTGGGCGGCCGGCTCCAGTTTCGCCTCGATGCCCTCCACGGGGCCGATGCCGGCATGGGAAGCCCAGGCGCCTGTTGCCCAAATCTCGTGCCGGGGTTCCCCCTCGCCGGCAGCCAGCAAGAGGCCCGCCGCCAGGGGTACCCACGCGGAACTGTAGTCGCCTTCCAGGAATTGGGCCGCGGGGTTGTCGAAGAGGCCGTCCTCGGCCGGATACAGACGCCACCGGTCTTCCGGCGAGATGTCGCCGGAAACGAGGAGGACTTCGACGACGTTGTTCGCGACGTTTTGAAGCTCCGTGGGAAGGCCGGTGTCGCCGGGCGGACCTCCCTTTTTCCATCGCAAAGGCAGGACCAGAGCTGGGCGGAGGGCGGCATACCGGTCGGTTTTGCGCACGGCAACCACCCAACAGGCGCCGAGACCGCTGGGAAGCACCGGCCGCTGCCAGACCCGCAGTTGATCCCCCTCCAGGCCGTAGCTTGTTCCTTCCTCCAACGCCTTTTGCAGGACCTCCGGCCGGAGCAGCCACGGCGCCGATGGGCCGAGGCGAACCGCGAGCGTGAAGGCGTCCGCGGGCGAGAGTTCTTCCGGCGGTCGGCTGACGAGGCGAGTCCAGGGTTCTTCGGATGCTCGGTTTCGGCTCATTGATTCACCTCAGATCGGTGGCAGTTCTTCCCACAGCACGACGTTGACGCGGAGCGGCAGCTTGACCGCGGATTGCGCGGCGGCGTGGAGGTCGTCCAGGGAAATATCCATGCGTGCGTCCCTGCCCAGTCGGCCCGTGCTTCCCTCGCAGTCAACGGCGGCGCCGGCCCACTCGTCGGCCGGCTCGGACGTTTCGGCCCGGCGAATGGTCAACTTGACCTTTTGCCCCGGCTTCAGGCGGCGGGGGTAGGGAACTTGCGCGAGACAGCGGCCGTCGGGGGACCGCCACCGGAGCAGGATGACGGGGGCCGACGGGGCCGGCGTGTCCGCGGCCATGACAATCGGCTGGAGGTCGCGAATGACGAGAGCCGCGCGGCGCGTTCGCTCCGCCGCGACGGTCGGCTTGGGAAATCGCGCCAGGGTTTGCTCCAGCGTCTGTTGACAGGCGCGATCGACCTCCTCCAAGGTGCCGTCCAGCCAGTAAGGCGGAACGGATGCGTACGGCTCGACCAGGAGCTGCCGCCAATTATTGATAAGCTCCGTTCCCACCAGCGTGGAAAGGATCATCAAGGGTTCCCCTTGGAGTATCTTCTCGTCGACATCGCCGATCGCTTCGCGTAACGCATCTATCCGCGCGTTGAGCAACCCGGCTTGGGGGTCATCACTGCACACCGCCTCTAAAGCGGCATCGCTCAAGGCGATCGGAGCTACCCAAAGATCCATCCGCCGCTCGAGGATATCGGAACAAAGAGAGTCCGCCTCGATGCCTGGGGCGACCTCGTCCCATCGCCCCGGCAAAGAGACTACGTCTGAAACGAGCTTGCGGGCCTCCCTTATTAAAGACTGGGCCGCGCCTATCGCCTCCGGCGCCGGCAAAATGCCGAAGTCCGCGTCGGTGTCCATTCCAAACACGTAGCAGTAGCCTAACGCTACCGCTAGTCTCGCCGCAGCGTCTTCCGCCGCCTCGTCCGGAACGGAATCGAACTTCTCCAGCTCCGGGGCGGCAAGGGCCTGACGTAGCTCTTGCAGGTATCCTAATGCGTCTTCTCGATCGCCGCCTGACATGACAGGTAATCCCGAAAATAGTGTTTATATCGCGACTGCAAGTCAATAGCTTCGTTCTTGTCGAGGTTGCCCCAGTTTCTCTAGCTTTGCGGATCGAATTCTTCCTCCCAGTGGAATCGAGCCTTCTTTAGCCGGCGTTTGCGGATCGTCGGGGCGTCCGCCGAAGGTTCTGCGGCCGGCCACGACGTCAGCCGCCCCCGCCATGGGATGCCATTCAGCTCTTCGCAAAACCCCCAATTGGCGGGAGTGATGAACCGCAGGCTTCGGACTCTTTCCACGTACGTCCCCTTCTTGACGACCGAAATCTCTTGGTCCGGGCCTGGCAGCAAGCATTGCGGTGGGTTCCCTTGAATCGGGACATACCGCCGGACGAGACGCCGGACGGTGATTTGCCATCGCAGCCTCCTTCTTTTTTCTACGGCGGCGGCGCGAAGGTAATAACAAGTGACCCATCTTGCCGACGAATGGTTACCCCTCAGCACCGCCAACGCCCCGCTCGGCAGGACCAACAGCCATTGGAGACCCTTGCTTGCCCTGCCGCGCTGCCGCAGGAGGAGGACCAGCGGCCGTCGGAGGGACTCGGCCGCCTGCTCCCGAAGGACGTTGAGGACCTGGTTGACGGCCGCCGGGTCCGCGGGGACTTTGCCGTCGGCCGTGCCCAATTGCGTTACCGTGCCGGCCCCGAACTCCTCTTTCCAAGGCTCGTCGTGGGCCGTCCAATGTTTGACGCAGTGCCGCCAAGCCCACTCCGCGAAGTCCACTCCCAGCGGCCGACCCTGGTTTTCCGGCCGGGGGTCCGGCAAGTCCGACCAATGCTGTAGGATACTCATGGGTACCTTCTTACGAACATTCACGCTGTTTCTTTCTCATGGCGAAATCACGGTATTTCACTGTCCGCGTCGCCGAGCCGGCCGAGGCTTCTAAACCTTTTTAAGAAGCGAGATTTTAGCATCCGCAGCGATTGCTCGCTCACGTGGAGCATTTCGGCCAACCGTTCGATTCGTTCGCCGTATTCGTCGTACTGCTCCATCTCTTGGGGCGGGAAATCGTGCGGCAAGTCCGTCTCCGCGAGCCACGCCTGCCAC
>JAAZNR010000103.1 GCA_012798155.1 Thermogutta sp.
CAATTCGATGCGGATGGTGGCCATGATGGTCCGCGGGCCGGCGAACCCGATCAGGGCCTTCGGTTCCGCGATCACGATGTCGCCGAGGGAGGCGAAACTGGCGGCCACCCCGCCCATCGTGGGATTGGTGAGGACCGAAATATACAGCCCTCCCGCCGCGCTGTACCGCGCGAGCGCCGCCGAGGTCTTGGCCATCTGCATGAGGGAAAGCATCCCCTCTTGCATCCGGGCACCGCCGCCGGAACCGGAGACGATGATCAGGGGCAGTCCCAAATCTTGCGCGCGTTCCGTAAGCCGGGCCAATTTCTCGCCGACGACGGAACCCATGCTCCCCATCATGTAGGCCGAGTCGGTGACGCCGATGGCGACCCGGCGGGCACGGATCATGCCCATCCCCACCAGCACGGCGTCCTTCAAGCCGGTCCGCTGCTGCTCCCGCTTGATTCGCTCCCTGTACGAAATCTTGTCCACGAACTCGATGGGATCGCACGGTTCCAGATCGGCGAACCACTCTTCGAACGTCCCCTCGTCCAGAAGCTGCGCGATGCGATCCTTGGCCGAAACGTACCAATGGTAACCGCACTCGGGACACACCCCCATCAACCGGTCCACGTCCTTGCGGAAGACCGTGCTGTTGCAACCCGGACAGCGAATCCACAGGCCGGCAGGCACGCCCCGTTTGGGACGTTTCGCGATATTCTGCCAGCCGTTGTACTCTCCACCGAGAGAGGGATTCTCTTGAGCGGTGGGAGTCGCAGGACTTTCCGGTTTGCCTTCGCTCATGCGTCGCCTCGAATATGATCTACGGGATAGGTGGGAATGTTCCGCCGGTTCGAGTAATCGGAGGGGCCGGGCGGAGCCGCCCGTCTTTCTCGTTTCGGTAAGGACACGAGGATAATTTAGCTCTATTTTGCCCGACTTCACAGCTTAAGTCTAGGCACAAATCAATTGTGCACCACCCATTAGAGCGGAGTCATAGCGAGTTTTCAACGCCCTATCTTACCGCGATCCTCAAGAATCTCTCCCAAACCACGGCGTCACCCGCTACTAATTTAGGACGACTGGGCAACACGATAGCGCCCAGTGGGGGGGCTAGCGTCGCGTAGTTGCCTCGTCTTGCCCACCATGTCCGGGGGGGCTTGCCGCAGGGGCTGGTTTGCGTTCTCCCGACCTATCTCTCCCACCTCCCCCCGGACCCAATAAATCGCCCAATGAGCGCCTGACGCTTTCGGCGCTGACGCCTGGGCCGAGCTTGATGACCTCCACCGCATCCTGAACCGGTTCCGCCGCCTCATCCAACTCCTGGATCAATTTGCGGATGTCGTTCATGAGGTACACCGGGGCCGACACCAGCAGCGTATTGGAAAGATCGTCCACGCCGATGGAGAGCAAGCCCTTGAATCGGGGGGTTCGGGCATCGCCCTGCCCGCCATCCAAGAAGAGGTAGATTCCGCCTCGGTTATCGCGGCGATTCTCGTCCGGGCTGAGCAAGTCGCGATAGACCTCCCTAACGGTGGTACCCACCTGCGAAGCCTTGGAATAGCGGATCCGAAATATCTCCGTCACCCGCACGGATTCGGAATCCTGCGGCGGCGGCTGATCGTAAAACTGAATAATCTGCTCAATTTGCGCCAATTGTCGTGAATCGGCGTTCTGAACCAGGACCGTGTTCGTGTCCAAGTCCGCCACGAATTTCACGGGCCGGCGGCTGGACAGCCGAGACGGTTCCTTCGTCTCGCTTTGGGACGACATCCATGGGTCGAAATACCAATAGGGCGATCGGGCCTCCGTCTTCTTCTCTGAAAACAGCGTTTCCAGGACCTTCACGACGTTGTCGGCCCAGGCATACCGCAGGCGAAAGATGCGGTAGTCGGGCTTCGGGGGCACGACGTCACGCAGCAGAAAATCCACGATTTCCATCGCCCGCGGGTCCTGGCAGGTAATCATGATCCTCCCGTCCGGGGTCTGCGTGACGATCAGCGGCGGGGGTTCGGCCGATGGCGTGCCGGCATCGGGGGCGGCTTGCGGCGATTCCGCCGGTGCCGGCGTGAGTTGCAGCGATTCCGCCGGCGCCGAGTCGGGTTCCGTCGGGTCCACCGGCGACAGCGTGGGCGGTTCCGCCGACGGCGAAGTGGGTTGCGGCGGTTCCGTTGGTGCAGGCTCGGTCAGGGTGAGCACCGCCGGCGAAGCCGCGATCCTCCGGCCGGGCCTATCGGACGGTTCCCAGGGCGCCAGCGGTACCGTCGCCCCGGCATCCGCCTGCCGCCGCAAATCCGCGGGCTGATTGCGCTCCGGCTGGGACTGCGGCTCGGCTTTATCGAGGGCCTCAGGCGTGGCCGGCCCCGGTGCCTGCTCGATGCGAAGAGGGTTGGGCGCGACCGCGGGCCATTGGCGGCGCAGAGCATCCAACACTGCCGCCGCATCTTCAGGGGAAAGGCCTTCGAGGACGCGGACGCGATCGGCCGTCCCTTCCCCGCTCGGTACCTCCCCCAA
>JAAZNR010000799.1 GCA_012798155.1 Thermogutta sp.
ACCTTCTTCACGGCTCCACCGGCGCGGCGAATTGAATGCGAGTGAACCCTTCCGCACGGCAAACGTCGTAAAGGCGGATCACCTCTTCCACGGCGACGTTTCCCGCGGGGTCGAGAATAACGGGCAGATCGCGCCGAATGCTTCCCAACTCGCGCAGTTTGCGCCGTACATCGGCGAGCGATCCGTAACGCTGCTGATTGAGCATGAAAATCGTCGTCCCGTCCTCCCGCAAGAGCCGGATCACCACCACCGTGAGATGCTCCAACTCGGGCGGCAGCGACGCGGCCTCTCCCAGACTGCCGGGCAGATTCAAGGGGCTGGGGAGCCTCAGCTCCAAGGGCTGAAATGACGTCGTACACAAGAAAAAGATGATGAGCTGAAAGACGACGTCGATCATCGGCGTCATCGGCAAATCGAGCGGTGACGTTCCGGAAAGGATCGCGAGGCGAGGACGGACCATGAAATCCTCCGGATCAGTCGCACCATCGCGGGCCGCATCGAACCCCGCCACGGCACGGGGCCGTCAACCCTCGAAGCCTGTCGGGATTCCTTGCAACCATGGTCACTTTTCCTCCACGACGCTGAACGCCACATTCCATATACCGGCTTTGGCGCAGCAAACCAAGACTGGGGCGACGGCCGCATAGGGCGCGCGGCGATCCGTCCTGATTCGCACTTCCAGATCGTCATGGCGGGCGGCTTCCGCCTCGAGCACTCTCCGCAAACCAATCTCATCGACGGCCCGGCCGCCCACCAGTATTTGGGAATCCGGAGTGACGTTGATCACGATGCGGCGAGTTTCGGATTCCTTGGCCTTTTCACCGGTGGCGGCGGAGGGCAGCCGTACGTCCACCGGCGATTCCTGCTGCGCCAGATGGCCGGCCAGAATGAAAAACAATATGAGCTGAAACGTCACGTCAATCATGGGCGTCATGTTCATTCGCACGGAGGGCCGGCCGGCGACGGATGGCGCGCGCATCAGCGACCTCCTTCCGGGAGCGGGGCCGCCGGCGGCTTGGCGGGCGAGCGCCGCCGCTTCAGCGGCAGGAGCGTACGCTGGGCCACGCTCGCCGCCTCGGCCGTCAGCTCGTCCGTGCGATTCCGGAAATAGGCATAAAGGGCCAGGGCGGGAATCGCCACGATCAATCCCTCGACCGTGGTCACCAGGGCCAGATAGATGGCTTCGGCCAAATCCGCCGCACGAGCCGCCCCCTGCGTTTCCGCCACCGTACGAAAGGCCAGGATCATGCCTACCACCGTGCCCAGCAGCCCAAGCATGGGAGCAAGGTTCCCGATCACCGAAAGGTATTCCACCTTGCGCAACAATCGGGCCGACTGCTCGGCCAAGGCATCCTCGACGGCTTTTTCCACTTCGCTCCAACCGGCCTCCAGTTCGGCCATGCCCGCCAGCAGGACGTGCGACAAAAGGCAGGGCTGTTGCCGGCACAACTCGACGGCCTGCTTTCCATCACGTGCCGCCAGGGCGCTGCGGACCTGTGCCGCCAAAGACTCGGGGAGGAGTACGGACTTGCGCAGCGTCAGGGCCTGCTCAATGGCCAGGGCCACCGTGGCCAGGGACAGCAAGATGATCACGAATCCCACCGTCCCGCCCGCCTTGAGAATGCCCCACAGCGATAGCTTGGAGTCGGGCTGGGGCGCAGCGGCTTCCGCGTCGCCTCGCCCGGCAGGCGCCGCGACGGCGGATTCCACTGGATTCGGGCCGGTCATCGATCCGGCATTTTGCTTCTCCGGCGACGTCGCGGAAACGGACGGCGAGTCGGAGGATGCGGGGGCAACGCTTTCCGCACCCGCGGGTACCGGCGGCGGCAGCGGCAGAGGCAGCCCCGCTTCCACGTTTCCCAGAATCCAATAGGCCGAGCCGGTAGCGACCAAAGCATCGTCGGGCAAGGCGGCGGCCACCGCGGCCGAAATCGGGCGACAACTCGCCCAAGTCCCCGCAATAACTAGGGCCCAAAACACCGACGAAAAAGGCCGACTCATCGCTTTGGCGGTATTCATGTTACCCGTGGCTGAACGCCGAATGGCACAGTGCTTTGTCACAGCTTAATTGTGGGATTAGTTTTACTGCGCAGGATAACAAGCTGAGCACACTGGGGTACGCAGCCTTCTCAGTCTGCGTAAAATCGGTAAGCCGGTTTCGGCGATCCTGCGCAGTAAAATTAGCCGACGTGCGACTTTGTGAGCACGACACCGCAGATTCCGCAAAAACGGCGCTATTGCCAACCCCCGTTTATAGCTGCGGTAAAGCACCCGTTTGTAGCTGCGACAAAGCAATAGGCCCTTTCATTCATCGTATCACTATGGTTGGCTTGTCCAGCGGGATTCGGGAAATCTTTGTCTCAGTTCCCGCCGCAGACTCTCGACCCTCGCCGCGTCCTCCTCCCAGCCGGTCTTTGGGAGGGTGTTCGCGGCCTCCCACAGACATCGCGCAACAAGAGGCCGAGGGTCTTCGCACAGCAGCCCGACCTTCAAGTACAACGTCACAGCCTTGTCGGCTCGGCCATGGTGCGCCCAGGCCGAAGCGATAACATAGTACGGCCCGCTACGGTACGGCAGA
>JAAZNR010000800.1 GCA_012798155.1 Thermogutta sp.
ATTGGTCGCCTCTATCGGTCGCCGGCACTCTTAACGACGGTTGATTGGGGCCATGCCTGCCAGACCTCTTTCGCCGCTTGGTAGAGGGTCTGCGGGGTCCAGGCCGTCATCTCGGGAGTCACGACGGAGCCGCCGGGGCACGCCACGTAGAATGCGAGCTCCTTGGACCCGTTGGCCGGGAGTTCCACCGGGAACCGGAGGTCTTGACCGGCCAGGATGGGCTGATCTCTCGCCCCTCCCACATCCACGTAATACAAGGCCTGCTCGTTGAGTTGACCTTTCGCCACCCGTTGCAAGTTCGGCCGCCGATCCCCGGCAAAGACCCAAATGACGTTGAGGATGGGGTTCCGGTCAGGTGCTCCGGGAACGGGCTTGATCGCCACTGTGATCCAGCCGTCCCCATTGGAATCCGAAGCGGCGAAGAGAAGCACGCCGGGTTGATGACGCCCCCACCGCTCGATGGGATCGACAAGCATGGGGCGCGCCCCCTCCACTTGGCATAGGAGGGGGCGGGCCTGGGGCCGATCCCAATGGCTTTCGCAAATTCCCAGGACCACGTTGGCCTGACTTCGCGGAGCCACACGGAACCGATAGCCGATCGGGATTCCGCCCATGCCTGCCCGGATGTTGGCAAAGGCCGGATCGCACGCGCCCTCCGGCTTGGCCCAGCTCGGCAGGGGTGTTGTGTCGATGGTGTAGCCCCAGTCGCGGAGTTCCAGCAATTCCTGGGTTTCGAGCGGGATGGCGAGAATCGTCCGCTGATCGACCTGGGCCGTCGAGAGCCCTACCCGGGGCGGCGGATCGATCTCCAACCTCAACGCCAGACGACGATCCCGGCCGGAGGTTTCGACCAGCTTTACGGTGAGAACGTCCATGCCTGCCGGAAACACCGGCGCGCGATAGGCCGTCGCCGTAACCTGAACCGGTCCCGGTCCCGCGCTCCACGCGGCGGCGGGAACGATCTCCTCCAGACGAACGGCCTGGACGGTCGCTTCTTCAACATTTACCCCTTCTCCCTCCACCACCAGTTTGAGGCTTCCCCAATCTTCCACCAGGCGTCCGTCGGCCTCCATCCGCGAGGATGGAAAGCCCGGCGCGGCGAACTCGACAGGCTCGGCGGCCCACAAGGTTGCCCAGGCCGCACTCATCAGATACAGCGCGAGAACAACGTGGCGGATCATGTTTGCCCTCCGTACTGGAAGGTTGAGGCTTTGGGGGAATGCGTGACCTTGATCCCGTAGAGCCGGCAGAACCCCTCGAGGACGCGGCGATGATTGCCCAGCGTAACCACCTGGTGGAAGCCGAGGGTATCCCGCGAATCCTCAACGTCGTCCAGTTCGATTTCCACCGAGGTGCGGCAACCGCCCGCCGGCGGCGTCTGCACATTGCCCACAACCTTCCCGGTATCGATGATCATCTCGTTCGGCCCGGTGAAGCGAACCAACGTGACGGGCCGGCCTTCGGGCCAGAGAACCTGCATCGCCACGCCGAGGGCCGACTCCGAGTGATTGCGAAGGATATACTCCGCCGGGGCCTGATCGAATCCGGCGATCCGCGTTCCGCAAGTGCAGTGCGCCGCGATCAAGGTATTGTGAACCGTTTCCGGCACGGGATCATTCATATAACCCGGCCGATCCAGCAGGTAACTGGTCATCATCAGGGACATGGCTCCGAACAGGTCGGCCTCGCACCCCGCCGTGATACCGGCATCCTGAAGGAGCGTCCAGGCGCCGCAGGGCGGCGTGGGCACGAGTCTGGCGGCCACCATGCCGAGGCAATCCATGCTCAGGGCATGGGCGTTCTCGCTTGCGAGCAGTCGCTTGGCCGTGGCAAAGGCCCGCATGGAGTTGATCGTATCCTGTTCGTTCGGCTCCACGATTTTTTTCGCCTGTTTCCGCAGTTGGGCCGCCAAATCGCGGACCTCGTCGGTGACCGGTTGCTTGTCGAATTCCTGGTTGAACGTGTCGCGAGGAATGGCCCGGACCTTCGTTCCCAGGCGTTCGACCACGGTTTCGTTCCGCTGATCCCCGCGAATCCAAAGGACCCGCGTCTCCTCGAACAAGCGTTTGGCGCGAATCATCCGCAATCCGGCTTCGACGGCCGACCAGTCCAGCGAGGAGATGACGAACACTCCCGTCTTCCGGCTGGGACCCGCCAGGTGTCCCGTGAACGCTGTGCCCACCGGAGCGAAGATGATCGTCGGCAGCTTGGTTTCGTCCGCGATGCGATTGGCCCAATTCCAGGAGTTCAAATGCTGGAGCATGATGAGAACACCATGCGGCCTCTGCTCTTTGAGCTTCTGGATCCAGCCGTCCACGCCGCCGTCACTGTTAAGAGGCTGAGGTTCCGTTTCCACGCTGATCCCCAGTCGCCCGGCCGACCCGGCCAAAAGGGCACGGTATTCCTTCTGATGGCCGTCGAGATCGTAAGTCGTGCCGGGCCAGCCGAGCCAGTACGGGCGCGGGAGTTCGAGGAAACAGGCCGCCACGCGGACCTCCGGCCGCGGCCGAAGCGTGCCGACATCGATCGGATCGGTCAGCGCCGGCCCCTCGCCTGCCGGGGCCTCCTGACTGAACGAAGTCAGAAAACCGGCCCCCATCGTCGTCAACGACACCATTTTCAGGCACTCTCTTCGATTGAAGCATTCCGAGCATTGATGCTGCCGACACATGATTCCGTCCTCCCGAGAAAGTGTGAAACGTACCGTCGAAGCACGCCAACGTCTCCCGGCCGGGGCAGAGGCCGTGCCGCTGCGAATCGAGCCGCGAGACGCCTGCGAGACTACCATACTCTTTCCAAAGGCGATTTGCAAAGCTCCGGTCCCCCCGGCATTCCCTCGCCCCTTCCAAAGGCCTTCTCCTCCCCCCCATTTCGACCGCTAGACCCCCGTTTCGACCGATAGAAATGCCCCCAGGCTTCAGCCTCGGAAAGGGGCGATCCGAAACACATCAAGGCAACTCGCGAGCCGCCGGCGCAAGCCGGCGGGTGGAAGAAGCACACAGAAACGTCATCGCGCCCATGGGAGCCACCAGCGTAAGCTGGTGGTGGAAGCACTACGAAGAGGCGCGGCTGGGGGCTACGCTCCGCTCCGACCCCAGCCACCCAGGATCCCGACCCCAGGCACCCAGGATCCCGACCCCAGCCACCCGGCGCAAGCCGGCGGGTGGAAGGAGCACACAGAAACGTCATCGCGCCGACATGGGAGCCACCAGCGTAAGCCGGCGGGTCAGCAACAACGCAAACTGGAGCCACCGGCGTAAGCCGGTGGTGGAAGCAGTGCGAAGAGGCGCGGCTAGGGGCTACGCTTGCGCTCCGACCCCA
>JAAZNR010000104.1 GCA_012798155.1 Thermogutta sp.
CTGGGGTACAATTCGTGTAGTCGCGGTTTTCGGGAACTGCGAGCCGGCATACCCGGTTTGTAACCTCAAGCTCGATCCGATTCTCTAATGAGATTATCGCCTTGTGGATTTCCAAGCGACGGGAGTAACGCATGAAGATAACGGGCGCGTTGGTTTTCGTGAAAAAGGTCGTTCCTTTTCTCTTGGGGATCGTCGTCTTGGTGGGGGTGATCCTGTGGCTCTCGGGCTTTTTCAACGAGACGGTTCCCCCTGGGCGGACGGAGATTTCGGTCGCCCGATTCGATCCCGCCGCGGAAACCGTGGAACCGGTGGACATCATTCGCAAACCGGTGGTGGAGGAGGCCGTGGGAACGATTCGGGCGGCGGAACGCACGACGATCTCCAGCCGAATCATGTCCACCATCGAGAAGATTCACGTGCGTGCCGGAAGCGAGGTGTCGCCGGGCGACGTGCTGATTGAACTGGATCGGGCGGCCGTGGAGCGCCAATTGAACCAAGCTCAGGCCTCCTTGACGTCGGCCGAGGCGGCTTTGAAACAGGCCCAGGACGACTACGACCGGGCGGTCCGCTTGCGGCAACAAAACCCGGGCGCCTTGAGCGAGCAGCAATTCAATGAATTCAAGACGCGGTTGGACCAAGCCCAAGCCAACGTGGAGAAGGCGCGCCAGGCCGTGGCGGAAATCGAAGTCAATCTCTCCTATTGCACCATCGCCGCCACGCGGAAGGGCAAGATCGTGGATCGACTGGCGGAGGAGGGAGATACGGTTTCGCCGGGCGTGCCCCTGCTGACGCTGTACGATCCGAGCACGCTCCGCCTCGAAGTTCCCATCATCGAGAATCTGGCGACGCGGCTGGCGATCGGCGACCGTGTCCGCGTGTACATCGACGCCTTGGACCGGGAGATCGAGGGGACGGTCGATGAGAAGGTGCCGCAGGCCGATTCCGCGAGCCGCACGGTCTTGGTCAAGATCGCCTTGCCGGAAACCCCCGGCTTGGTCGAGGGGATGTTCGGACGAGTGAAGCTGGAGGCGGCCGTGCGCGACCACTTGTGCATTCCCATAGCGGCCGTACGCCGGGTGGGGCAACTGGAGTTCGTGGACGTCGTCCGCGAAGACGGGACGAAGGAACGCCGCTTGGTTCAAACGGGACGGTTGGGTCGGCCGGGCCACACGGAGGTGCTGAGCGGCGTCCGCAGCGGGGAAAAAGTGGCAGTGCCCAAGGGCGTCGCGAGCGAAGCCCCCGAGATTGTACCGGCTTCAGGTGCTTCCAACCCACAGTCGTCCGTCGGCGCCGCCGAGCCTGAACTGTGATTCATTACCGGAAGCGAGGTAACCACGGCCGCCGGCTGAAAGGCATGGGAAAGCCTGTTTCGCCGCATCCAGTGCCATCGGCGAGTGCGATTTTCACGGTAGCATTCTCGGCCGCCGGAGTATCCCACGCCGAGCGCCGAGCGACGCTTGCACGCGCCGGCTCGCAGCAAGGAGACATTCACCCGTGACGGATACAAGTCAAAAAGTTCCCCTTCTGACGCGAATCGTGGATGTTTTCCTCCGGGGGGATTCCGCGATCATGCTGACGTTGGTGTCGATCCTCTTGGGACTTGGGGCGTTGGCCGTCACGCCCCGCGAAGAGGAGCCGCAGATCGTGGTACCGATGGCCGACGTCTTCGTGTCGGCGCCGGGGCTTTCGGCCGAGCAGATCGAGCAGCAGATCTCCAGCCGCTTGGAGCGGATCGTTGACCAGATCGACGGCGTGGAGTACGTGTATTCCATGTCGCGTCCCGGCCAAGCCGTGATTACGGCCCGCTTTTATGTGGGCGAGGACCGCGAGGACTCGCTGCTCAAGTTGCACACCAAGATTTCGTCCTACATCGACGAGGCGCCGACGGGCGTCCAAGCCTGGGTGATCAAGCCCGTCGAGGTCGACGACGTGCCGATCGTAACTTTGACGCTCTGGTCGCGGCGCCAGGACGTCAGTGATTACGAGCTGCGCCGCCTGGCCGAGCAGACCCAGAATGAGCTGAAGGCGGTGCCGCAAACCAATCGGGTGACGGTGGTGGGCGGCCGGCCGCGGCAGATTCGGGTGGAAATCGATCCCATCCGGTTGGCGGCTCGGAACACTTCCGCCTTGCAGGTGGCGCAGGCCTTGCGGGCGGGGAACGTCAATTTGCCGGTGGGGCGTTTCGAGCAACAAAACACCGAGTTCGTGGTGGAGGCGGGCACGTTCGTCCGCGATGCCCTGGAGTTGGAGAATCTGGTGGTCAACGTGGCGGGCGGGCGGCCCGTCTATTTGAAGGACGTGGCCGACGTCATGGACGGTCCGGCCGAGGCGACCTCCTACACCTGGATCGGGTTCGGCCCGGCGGCCGTGGAAAGCACGGCTCCCCGCGAGCACGTGACGGCGGAACAACTGAAGGCCCGCCAAGCATCTCCCTCGGCGTCCGTCTATCCGGCCGTGACCATCGCCGTGGCCAAACGGAAGGGCAGCAACGCCGTTTGGGTGGCCCAGGCGATTGAGAAACGGATGGAGGATTTGGCCGGCCAAATCCTTCCCGCCGGCGTCTATTACCGCATTACCCGCGACTACGGCGAAACCGCCGACGAAAAGGTGAACGAATTGATCGAGGCCCTGGTCGTGGCCGTGCTGACCGTCATCGGCCTGATCTGGCTGACGATGGGATGGCGGGCGGCGGCCGTCGTCGCACTGGCCGTGCCCGTCTGCTACAGCATCACCCTCTCCGTCAATTACCTGGCCGGTTACACGATCAATCGGGTAACGATGTTCGCCCTGATTCTGGCCTTGGGCCTTCTGGTGGACGACCCGATCACCGACGTGGAGAACATCTCGCGGTATTTTACGATGAGGGTCTTGCCGCCGCGGGAGTCGGTATTGCATGCCGTCCAGGAGGTACGCCCCGCGCTGATAATGTCCGTCTTGGCGATCATAGCCAGTTTCATCCCCATGGCCTTCATTACCGGCATGATGGGGCCGTACATGGCGCCGATGGCCCTCAACGTGCCGGTCGCGCTCTTGACCTCCTTGCTGATCTCGTTGGTGGTGACGCCCTGGATGGCCATGTACGCCCTTCGCGGGACGGCGTCGTCCTCGCTGGAAGGGGGCGGGTTCGACCTCACGCAGCGGCCGGTCTATCGCCTCAGCCGTGCCGTTTTCGCTCCGATCCTTCGCTATCGCGCGGCGGCCTGGGGCGTGGTGGCCACGACGGCCCTGCTCTTCGTGGGATCGCTGTTCTTGCCGGGATTGCGGGTCATCCCGCTCAAAATGCTTCCCCTGGACAATAAGAACGAGTTTCAGGTCGTGATCGACATGCCGGAAGGCACCACGCTGGAAACGACCGACGCCGCGGCGCGGCGGATCGGCGAGTACCTGGCGTCGCTCCGCGAGGTCCGCGACTTTCAGATTTATACCGGACTGTCTTCGCCCATGGACTTCAACGGGATGGTCCGCCACTACTTCCTGCGGCAAGGGAGCAACGTCGCCGACATCCGCGTCAACCTGTTGCACAAGGATCATCGCCCGCAGCAGTCGCACGAAATGATCCTCCGCATTCGCAACGACATCGCGGCCCTGGCCCGCGAAACCGGGGCCAACGTCAAGCTCGTGGAGGTGCCGCCGGGACCGCCCGTCATCTCGACCATCACCGCCGAAGTGTACGGTCCTCCGGACGCGACCTACGACCAATTGATCGCGGTCTCCAAGCAGGTCGAGGCCCGGATGTTACGGGAACCGGGAGTCGTGGACGTGGACATCAGCGGGGAGGCCGACCAACCCAAGCTGGTCTTCGTCACGGATCAGCCCAAGGCCGCGCTCTCCGGCGTGACCAAAGAAGACGTCGCGCAATTGCTGCAATTGGCGCTGTCCGGCTATCCCGCCACCCACTTGCAAATCCCTTCCGAGGTGAATCCCTTGCAAGTCGTGTTGCGGTTGCGGCGATCGGAACGTTCCTCGGAAGACGACCTGAGGTCGCTCTATCTCCAGGGGCGGATGGGTCAAATGGTGCAGCTTGGCGCGCTCGGCAATTTTGCGACCACGCACCCGGATGGTAGGCCCATCTTCGAAGACAAGATGATCTACCGCAAGAACTTGCAACGAGTGGCCTACGTCTACGGCGAAGTGGCCGGCCGTGCCCCCGCCGACGCCATCCTCGACATGGAGGTGGATCGCGCCTCGCCCGCGGAAATCGCTGCGGACCGGGCTGCCGGGCCGGCGAGGATTCGGCCGGTCGAGTCGCGGACGTGGTTTCAACCGGGAGGCGGCGATCTCTGGTCGCTGCCGGAAGGATTTCGAGTGGTATGGAACGGCGAAGGGGAATTGAAGATCACGATCGAGGTCTTTCGTGATCTCGGCATCGGTTTCGGCGCAGCCCTGATCGCGATCTTCATCCTGTTGATGTTCGAAACCCAGTCCCGCGCCTTGCCCTTGATCATCATGCTGGCCATTCCGCTCACCGTGATCGGGATCATGCCGGGGTTCCTGCTGTTGAACTGGATCGTGAACCGCCCGATCGACGGTTTCCCGAACCCGGTGTTTTTCACCGCTACCGCCATGATCGGGATGATCGGCCTGGCCGGCATCGTGGTGCGAAGCTCCGTGGTGCTGATCGACTTCATTCATCACGGTTTGGCCGACGGATTGGACCTCCGCGAGGCCATTGTGCGGAGCGTGGCCGTGCGTACGCGGCCGATCTTGCTGACCTCCGGGACGACCCTGCTGGGGAACTGGGTGATTACCCTGGACCCGATGTTCTCGGGCTTGGCCTGGGCCATCATCTTCGGAATCTTCGCCTCCACGCTCTTCACACTGGTGGTGATTCCGACCGTGTACTGGTTGCTCTATGCCCGAAGCGGGGGCGCGAGCAAGGCCGCCAAGCAGCCCGAGAATGCCGACGCCGGCCGGGTCTGACGGAGCGTGCCTGCGACGGGCATCTGGGGGCTTCGCTCCGCTGCGACCCCAGCCACCCGGTCGTGGCCGTTTGATAGGCGTCTGGGGGCTTCGCTGCGCTCCGACCCCAGCCACCCATCGCTGCCCCAGGCACCCATCGCTGCCCCAGCCACCCATGGCGACCCCAGCCGGGCGGCTGTGAGCCGGCGGTGGAAGCTGGGTAGCGCCGAAACACCTCCGGCTTACGCCGGAGGCTCCGGTTTTCGTATTCGATTTCAATTTTCTAGAGCCTCCAGCGTAAGCTGGAGGTGGGAACAGCGCGAAGCGGGTCTGCTGGGGGCTTCGCTCCGCTACGACCCCAGCCACCCATCGCTGCCCC